>JAFAZM010000021.1 GCA_019239785.1 Sphingomonadaceae bacterium | reverse complement strand
GCGTCAACGCGCGCCCGCCACACTCAGCAATACTGACTCGTAGAGTTCAGGATTCAGATTTGTAGGCTTTGCCGCTTCGGTTCGTCGCGTTCCACGACGGCGGAGCATCGCAGCTGAGCCGCTGCCCAAGTAGCCGGACGAGCGGCTTCGCAATCATGCTTCGGATGGCCTTACCCGCCGTCGCGGGACAACCATTCCTCCAACCACTTGATCGTATACTCGCCGCGCTGGAATTCCGGGTCGTCGATCAATTTCTGGTGCAGCGGGATGGTCGTCTTGAGGCCGTCGACGACGAATTCCTCGAGCGCGCGGCGGAGGCGCATGATGCAGCGTTCGCGGGTGGAGCCGTAGACGATCAGCTTGGCGATCATGCTGTCGTAATAAGGCGGCACGCGGTAGCCGGCGTAGAGGCCGCTATCGACGCGGACGTGCATGCCGCCCGGCGCGACGTAATTCTTCACCAGGCCCGGCGAGGGGGCGAAGGTCTGCGGGTCCTCGGCGTTGATCCGGCATTCGATGGCGTGGCCGCGGAAGTGGATGTCGGCCTGCTCGCAGGAGAGGCCTTCTCCGCTGGCGACGCGGATCTGCTCGCGGACCAGGTCGATGCCGGTGATCGCTTCCGTCACCGGATGCTCGACCTGGAGCCGAGTGTTCATCTCGATGAAGTAGAATTCGCCATTCTCGTAGAGGAATTCGATCGTGCCGGCGCCGCGATAGCCCATGTCGGCCATCGCCTTCGCGACGATGCCGCCCATGCGGTCGCGCTCCTTGGGCGTGACGACGGGGGAGGGGGCTTCCTCCAGCACCTTCTGGTGGCGGCGCTGGAGCGAGCAGTCGCGCTCACCGAGGTGGACGGCCTTGCCGTTGCCGTCGCCGAATACCTGGAACTCGATGTGGCGCGGGTCGCCCAGATATTTCTCGATGTAGACCGTGTCGTCGCCGAACGCCGCCTTGGCTTCCGAGCGGGCCTGGCTGATCTGGGTCTCGAGCTCGTCCTCGGAGCGCACCACCTTCATGCCGCGCCCGCCGCCGCCCGAGGCGGCCTTGACGATCACCGGGTAGCCGGCCTCGCGGGCGATGTCGCGGGCCTCGGCGAAGCCTTCGACGGGGCCGTCCGAGCCCGGCACGAGCGGCAGGCCGAGCTTGGCGGCGGTGCGCTTCGCCTCGATCTTGTCGCCCATCACCCGGATATGCTCGGGCTTCGGGCCGATCCAGACGATGCCGTGCGATTCGACGATCTCGGCGAAGCGCGCATTCTCCGAGAGGAAGCCGTAGCCGGGGTGGATGGCGTCGGCGTGGCTGATCTCGGCGGCCGAGATGATGTTGGGGATGTTCAAGTAGGATTCGCCGGCCGGCGGCGGGCCGATGCAGATCGCCTCGTCGGCGAGCCGGACGTGCATCGCGTCGGAATCGGCGGTGGAGTGCACCGCCACCGTCTTGATGCCCATTTCGTGGCAGGCGCGGTGGATGCGGAGCGCGATCTCGCCGCGATTGGCGATGAGGACCTTCTGGATCATGCCGTCATGCCAGGCTTACCCGTCATGCCAGCCCTTCGACTGCCTGCAAGGCAGGCGCTCAGGATAAACTTCAGCCAAAGGCTGAAGGCTGGCATCCATGCTGCCTTCGGACGGCGGCGGGGGTGGAGGTTCAGCATGGGCCCAAGCCTTCGCTGGGGCGACGGGTTGAAGCGCACCCCCGTCATTCCACGATCACCAGCGGCTGGTCGAACTCGACCGGCTGGCCGTCGACGACGAGCACCTGGCGCACGGTGCCGGCCCGGGGCGCGACGATCGGGTTCATCACCTTCATCGCCTCGACGATGAGCAGGGTGTCGCCTACCTTCACGGCGTCGCCCGGAGCGGCGAACGGCCGCGCGCCGGGCTCTGCCGAGAGGTAGACGGTGCCGACCATCGGCGACTTCACCGCGCCCGGGTTGTTGGCCGGATTGGCGTCGGCAGCCGGCGCCGGCGCGGGCTGCGCCGCGGCGGGGGCGGCGGGCGCGGCGGTGGGCAGGTGGACGGCCGGCGCGGCGGCGACGGTGACCTCGCGCTTCACCGAGATGCGGCGCTCGCCGTCCACCACCTCGATCTCGGTCAGCTCGTTCTGGTTCAGAAGCTCGGCCAGCTGGCGCACCAGCTCGGCCTCGATGCGCATGCCGCCGGTCTCCGGCGCTTCGCGTTCGTCGGTCATTCCATTCCCCTTTGAGGGCTGGCCTTTACTCAGAGCCGGGCGGCCGCGTCCAGTGCCAGCGCATAGCCGAGCGGGCCGAAGCCGGCGATCGTGCCGCGCGCGACGGGGGCGACGAAGCTGCGGCGACGAAAGCTTTCGCGCGCCTGCGGGTTGGAGAGGTGGACCTCGATGACTGGCACGTCGATCGCCTTGACCGCGTCGTGGAGCGCGACGGAGGTGTGGGTGAAGCCGCCCGGATTGAGGATCACCGCCTTCGCCCCCTCGGCCTGGGCCTCGTGCAGCCAGTCGATCAGATGGCCTTCATGGTTCGACTGGCGCATGTCGACCGCCAGGCCGAGCTCCCGCGCCTGGTCCTCGAGCCGGCCGGCGATGTCGTCGAGCGTGTCGCCCCCGTAGATTTCGGGCTCCCTGAGGCCGAGCAGATTCAGGTTCGGACCGTTCAGCACGTAGACTTTGGGTAGCGTCGCCATGGCGGGACGCTATAGGGCTCCTCGTGGTTTACGACGACACCTTTTCGATCACCGTCAACGGCCAGCACCGGCGGGTGCCCAAGGGGATGACCGTCGCAGAGCTGGCGCTGGAGCTCGGGCTGGAGCCGACCCGGGTGGCGGTCGAGCGCAACCTCGAGATCGTGCCGCGCTCGACCCTGCCGCAGGTCGAGGTCGAGGACGGGGACGATTTCGAGATCGTCACCTTCGTCGGCGGAGGCTGAGGCCATGGACGCCGTCACATCCACGGAGCAGGACGCCTGGAGCGTCGCCGGGCGCAGTTTCCGGTCGCGGCTGATCGTCGGGACGGGGAAGTACAGGGACTTCGCCCAGAACGCGGCGGCGGTCGAGGCGTCGGGCGCGGAGATCGTCACCGTCGCAGTGCGGCGGGTCAACATCTCGGACCCCAAGCAGCCGGTGCTGATGGATTTCATAGACCCGAAGAAGGTCACCTACCTGCCGAACACCGCCGGCTGCTTCACGGCGGAGGAGGCGATCCGGACATTGCGGCTGGCGCGCGAGGCGGGGGGGTGGACTCTGGTCAAGCTCGAGGTGCTGGGCGAGGCGAAGACGCTCTACCCCGACATGGTGGAGACGCTGCGGGCGACCGAGATCCTCGCCCACGAGGGGTTCGAACCGATGGTCTATTGCGCCGACGATCCGATCGCGGCGAAGCGGCTGGAGGATGCGGGCGCGGTGGCGATCATGCCGCTCGGGGCGCCGATCGGCTCCGGCCTCGGCCTGCAGAACGAGGTGATGATCCGCATCATGGTCGAGCAGGCGAAGGTGCCGGTGCTGGTCGACGCCGGCGTCGGCACAGCGTCCGACGCGGCGGTGGCGATGGAGCTGGGCTGCACCGGGGTGCTCATGAACACCGCCATCGCCGAGGCGAAGGACCCGGTGCTCATGGCCCGCGCGATGAAGCTGGCTGTGGAGAGCGGCCGCATGGCCTACCGCGCCGGCCGCATGGGCAAGCGGCGCTACGCCGACCCGTCGAGCCCGCTGGCGGGACTGATCTGAACAAGGCGTA
>JAFAZM010000001.1 GCA_019239785.1 Sphingomonadaceae bacterium | reverse complement strand
TGAACGTTCGGACTTATTCGTCCCCGCCCACCACGCCGACCAGCACCGAATAGCGGCCGCGCTCGAGGTCGCGCTCGAGCGTCGAGCGGAGCTGGCGGGCGAGGCCGGTGACGATCCGGTCGAAGCGGTCGGCAAGCGCCGCGTCGCAATCGACCGGAGCGGCGAGTGCCGCCGCCTCGATCGACAGGCGGGCATGCCCCGCGTCTTCGCCCTCCAGCACGACCGAAACCAGGTCGGCGCCGCAGAGCATCCCGAACTCGACGATCTCGGTGACCAGGAAGGCGACCGACACCGCCGCGTCCTGGGTGGCGTAGAAGGCGCCGATGTCGAGCCGGATCTGCATGCCCGCGGCGCTGGCGGGCGCGGTGGCGCGCAGATTGGCGGCGAGCTCGGAGACGAGCGGCTTCAGCGCCACCCCGCGATTCTCCTCCAGCTCGGCATAATGGTTGCGGTGGACGACGGCGAGCGCGTCCACCCGGCGCTGGATCGAGGCATAGGCCGCGGCGACCTGCTCGTTGGGCGAGCCGCGCGAATGGAGGTTGAGCAGGGAAGCGACGACCTGGAGGTTGTTCTTCACCCGATGATGGACCTCGCGGACCAGCCGCGTCTGCCGCACCACCGCCTCCTCGAGCTCGGCTTCGTGCCGCGCGACCGTATGGGTGACCTTGTTGAACGCCTCGCCGAGCGCGCCGATTTCGTGCGCCGGCGTGCGCACCGTCGGCAGATCGAGGCCGCGGTCGCCCGGCTTGTAGGCGGAGATCCCCTGCTGGATCCGGCGGAGCGGTTGCAGCAGCAGCCGCTGGACGATGATCCAGCCGACCAGGGAGGCCCAGAGCCACATCAGCACCGGCATCAGGATGACCACGGCCTCGGTCAGGGTCAGCGGCGGGATGTGGGTGCGCAGCCGCATCACGAAGCGATTGTAGCCGAACGGGTAGTCGGTGACGATCTCTCGCGACAGGGTGCCGCCAGGATCCCCGGCGCGCAGCGGCATCACATGTCCGTCCTGCACCAGCTCCAGCGAGAAATTGCCGACCACGTGCGGCGTGTCGACGATCGAGGCGAGGGTCTCGCGCCGATATTCGGCAATGCCCTCGATCGCGCCATTGGGGTCGAACATGAAGATCTGGAACAGATTGCCGTCCGGGCGGATCACCGGCACGCCGATCTCGCCCGCGGGCGGCCGCGGCACCGGCGGCGGGATGAAGCCGGCGGTGACGCAGCGCGGCGTCGGCTGCTCGCCGTAGAGCGCGAAGCGGCCGCTCGTATTGGGAAAGCGGCCGAGCCGGTCGAGCGTGCGCTTGCAGATGCCGGCAGGGTCGGGCGCCTCGATAATCGCGTCGCGCGCGGCGCGGATCGTGAAGCTGTTGCGGGTCAGCGCGATCGACAGCCGCTGGGCATGGACGGCAAGCTGGGCACGCGCCTCGACCTCGGCCTTGGCGCGGTTGGCGCGGGCATTGTCGACCGAGGCGATGACGGCGATGATGCCGAGCGGCAGCAGTCCGACGCTGAGGATCAGCAGCATCTTGAGCCCGGTCGAAAGCCGGGCCCAGCGTATTCCCATCCAACCAGGCTGCGCGGCGCTCAAGGAAAGTCCTTCCTCATCGCGTGGCCGCGATTAGCCGAGCTTCCCCAGCAGATCGAGCATTTCCGGCGGAATGTCCTCGTTGAGCGCGCCGTCATAGACGTGGCGCAAGGCGCTGCCGATCTCGCCCGAGGGCGTGCGCTTGCGGCCCCTGCTCTCCGGAGCGATGTGGGACGTCTTCTTGGAGTCCTGGCTGGCCGTACGCTTGCCCTTCTTGTCCGCTGGCAAGGTCAAATCAATCACCCCTCACGGCCCGCGCCGCCCAAAATCCAAGCCTGTCAGAGAAGCCCCGGTACAAGCCGTCCCGCTGAACAGACGCACAGAATCGGCGGCTCCGAATAAGCGGGCCGCGCGGCATTGGAAACAAAAAACTCCGCCGATTGTTCCACTCTGGTGCGAGGGCGGGGCAGGGCCGATTTTTCCCGCTTTCGTGCGCGTCGTTGCGCCGCCGTCACGGGGTTGCTTTCACGCCGGTGTCCACCCAATAGGCCCTGAGATCATTGAGGAGTCGCAACCGACATGTCGCTTGGCCAGGAACTCGCGCCGCATCTTCCCTTCCTCCGCCGCTACGCCCGCGCCCTCACCGGCAGCCAGGCGCATGGCGACGCCTTCGTCCGCGCCACCCTGGAGGCGATCGTCGCGGCGCCGGACGACTTCCCGCGCGACGTCGATCCGCGGCTCGGCCTCTACCGCACCTTCCACGCCATCTGGTCGACCGCCAATGTCGAGGAGGAGCCCGGCCATGCCGGGGAGGGCGGCAATCCCGAGGACATCGCGAGGGCGCGGCTGTCGCGGATCACGCCGCTGTCGCGCCAGGCTTTGCTGCTGACGGCGATGGAAGGCTTCACGCCCGAGGATGCGGGCTATCTGATCGGCGCCTCCGGGCCCGAGGTCGAGAGCCTGGTCGCCGAGGCGCTCGCGGAGATCGAGCGGCAGACCCGCGCCGAGGTGCTGATCATCGAGGACGAGCCGATCATCGCGATGGACATCGAGACGATCGTCCGCGACCTCGGCCACAACGTCACCGGCGTCGCCGTCACCCGCGACGAGGCGGTGTCGCAGGCGATGGCGCGGCGGCCGGGCCTGGTCCTCGCCGACATCCAGCTCGCCGACGACAGTTCGGGCATCGACGCGGTCAAGGACATCCTCGCCGAGTTCTCGGTGCCGGTGATCTTCATCACCGCCTTCCCCGAGCGGCTGCTCACCGGCGAGCGGCCGGAGCCGACCTTCCTGATCACCAAGCCGTTCCAGCGCTCGACGGTGAAGGCGGCGATCGCCCAGGCCCTGTTCTTCGACGCGGCGACGGTGCCGGCCTGACCCAGGATAAGGCATATGGGGTGAGTACGGGGTAGGACTCGGGCGCGGAACCGGCGCGGTAAGCGCGCGTTGCCCGCGTAACGAGTGGAACTCCGTCAGGACGAGAAATGGCCGAACCCGACCACATCAGCACGACCGACGCGCGCGCCGGTTCGACGCCGCGGATGACGCGCTTCATCCTGGGCTGGGGCCTTGCCCTCGTCGTGATCGCATTCGCGCTCATAATCCTGTTGTTTGTCCGCCGGTAATCCTTATCTCCGGCGGGGCACGGCGGCGCCGCCCGGCGCCGTCCGCAACCATGAAGATCGTTAGGGGCAGTTGATGGCGGGCCAGGAGCCGGCGCAAGAGAAGGAAGTGGCAGGCGGGGGCGAATGGGCGCCGCTGCCCGACGATCAGTTCAAGCAGCAGCTGACCCTCGTCATCCCCCATCTGCGCGCCTTCGGCCGCTCACTGTCGGGCAGCCGTGACCTCGCCGACGATCTCGTCCAGGAGACGCTGCTGAAGGCCTGGGCGGCGCGCAAGCGTTTCCAGGCCGGCACCAACATGCGCGCCTGGACCTTCATCATCCTCAGGAACCTCTTCCTCAGCCAGATGCGCCGCGCCCGCTTCAAGGGCGAATGGGACGAGATCACCGCCTCGAAGCTGCTCGCCGCGCCGGCGAGCCAGGACCGGCATATCGAATTGGGCGACATGCAGCGCGCCCTGCTGCATCTGCCGCAGCCGCAGCGCGAGGCTTTGATCCTGGTTGGCGCCGGCGGCTTCGCCTATGAGGAGGCGGCCGAGATTTGCGGCTGCGCGGTCGGCACGATCAAGAGCCGCGTCGCCCGCGGCCGCGTCGCGCTCGAGGCGCTGCTGACCGAGGGCAAATTGCCCTCCCGCCGTTCGCACCAGACGGTCGAGAACCAGACCGCGCTGCAGACGATCATGAGCGAAGTCGACGAGCTCAGCCGCGACCGCGAGCCGAGCGACGAGGATGAGGGAACGGACGAGGCCTGAGTCCTCGTAGTCGTGCCTGACTTGATCCGGAGCCGCTAGATTTAGCCTCTCCCCCATCAAGGGGAGGACTTTAGGAGCTCAATAAACCTGCGCCGTGCAATAGGTCCACGGCCGCTCGCGGTGCCATTTGGTGATGATGTACTTCGTGCCCGCGGTCACGGGCATGCCCTCGTGCAGCGAGAAATAATTGGGCTCGCCGATGATGTTGAGGTTGTTCCAGACCAGCATGTTGCCCTTGCGCGGCGTGACCTTGACGCTGATCCGGGGAAAGCCGGTCTCGCCGCCGCCCTCGACATGGTTGAGGAAGATCATCGCGGTCCAGGTGCGTTGGCCGCCGCAGCGGGCCATCTCCTCCCAATAAGGCTGGTGGGTCTCGAAGAAATCGTGGTGCAGCTTGAAGCGCTGGCCGGGCGCGTAGCGCTGGCCCTGCATCGTCTCGCCATGGCTCGGCTCGATGCCGAGCAGGCCGGCGATCTTCGCCTCGATCTTCTGGACGAAGGGATCGAAGGGATCGAGGTTGCAGCTGTCGCTGGTACGGAAGTCCGGGTCCGCCGAGGGCGAGAGCAATTTGGACGGCGTGCGGTTGGCGTCGATCATCGCGACGAGGGTGTCGCAATCGGCATGGTCGAGGAAATCGCGGACGATGAACATGTCGAGATCGTAGGAATCGATCTTCAGCGCGTTCGGCGCGCCTTCCAGCCGCTTCCGGACCTCGTGGCCGATCCGGATCCGATAGTCGCTTTCACCCGTCACGCTCATTCCACGACATGGCCCCGGACCATGACGAAGCCGACATGCTGGAGCACGTGCGGGTCGGCGAGCGGATCGCCGTCGACCGCGATCAGGTCGGCGGAAAGGCCGGGCGCGATCCGCCCGACCTCGTTGTCGAGGCCGAGCAGATGAGCCGCGCCCGTGGTGGCGGCGGCGAGCGCCTGCGGCGGCGTCAGGCCGGCGCGCTCGACCAGTTCGACGAACTCGCCGGCATTGCGGCCATGCTCGTAGACGCCGGCGTCGGTGCCGAACACGACCGGCACGCCGGCCTCGTGCGCCAGCCTGGCGGCGCGGCCGACCACTTCGAGCGTCATCCGGACCTTCGATTCGACCAGCGGCGTGTAGACGTTGTGGCCGAGCCGCTCGCGGATGCCGACGAAGGCCATCAGGGTCGGCACCAAAGTGGTGCCGTGCTGGCGCATCAGCTGGATCGTCGCCGGGCTGACGAAGGTGCCGTGCTCGATCGAATCGACGCCGGCGCGGACCGCCGCGGCGATACCTTCGTCGGCATGGGCATGGGCCGCGACCTTGAGGCCGAGCGCATGGGCGGTCTCGACGATCGCTCGCATCTCGGCGTCGGTGAAGGACTGGCCGAGGCCGCGATCGCCCTGGCTGAGCACGCCGCCGGTGGCCATGAACTTGATCACGTCGGCGCCGGCCCGGGCGAGCTCGCGCACCCGCGCCGCGCACTGGTCCGGGCCGGTGCAGGTATTGTGGCCGTCGAGCGCGGCGATCACCTCGGGGCGAAAGCCGGCGACGTCGCCATGGCCGCCGATCGTCGAGAGCGGCGTGCCAGAGACCAGCATGCGCGGGCCCGGGATCAGGCCCTCGTCGATCGCCCGCTTCAGCGCGAAGCCGGTGGTGCCCGGCGAGCCGAGGTCGCGCACCGTGGTGAAGCCGGCGTGCAGGGTGGTGAGCGCATTA
>JAFAZM010000395.1 GCA_019239785.1 Sphingomonadaceae bacterium | reverse complement strand
TACGACGTGATCGTGGCCCCGTACATCACCGAAAAGGCGACGATGGCTTCGGAAGCCAACGCCGTGGTGTTCAAGGTCGCCAACGACGCCACCAAGCCGCAGATCAAGGAGGCCGTCGAGGCGCTCTGGAACGTCTCGGTCGTCGGCGTGAACACGATTGTCCAGAAGGGCAAGACCAAGCGCTGGAAGGGTGCTCCCTACAAGCGCACGGACGTGAAGAAGGCGATCGTGACGCTGGCCGAGGGCCAGTCGATCGACGTGACGGAAGTGGTGCGCTGAGATGGCGCTCAAGACCTATAACCCGACCAGCCCGGCTCGCCGCGGCCTGGTGCTCGTCGACAAATCGGCGCTCTACAAGGGCAAGCCGGTAAAGGCGCTGACCGAAGGCAAGCGCAAGACCGGCGGGCGCAACAACAAGGGCCACGTCACTTCGCGCGGCATGGCCGGCGGCCACAAGCAGAAGTACCGCTACATCGACTTCAAGCGTCGCAAGTGGGACATGGCCGCAACGGTGGAGCGGATCGAGTACGATCCCAACCGCACCGCGTTCATCGCCCTGATCAAGTATGAGGACGGCGAGCTGGCCTATATCCTGGCCCCCGCGCGCCTGGCCCCGGGCGACAGCGTGATCGCGGGCAAGAAGGTCGACGTGAAGCCGGGCAATGCGATGGAGCTGTCGCAAATGCCGGTCGGCACGATCGTCCACAATGTCGAGATGAAGCCGGGCAAGGGCGGCCAGATCGCCCGTGCCGCCGGCACCTACGTCCAGGTCGTCGGCCGCGACCGCGGCATGGTCATCGTCCGGCTGAACTCGGGCGAGCAGCGCTACATCCGCAGCGACTGCATGGGGACGGTGGGCGCGGTCTCGAACCCCGACAACCAGAACCAGAATTTCGCCAAGGCCGGCCGCAGCCGCTGGATGGGCCGGCGCCCCCTCACCCGCGGCGTCGCCAAGAACCCGGTCGACCATCCGCACGGCGGCGGCGAAGGCCGCACCTCGGGCGGCCGCCATCCGGTCACCCCGTGGGGCAAGCCCACCAAGGGCGCCCGCACCCGCAAGAACAAGGCGACGGACAAGATGATCATCCGTTCGCGTCACGCGAAGAAGAAGAGGTAATCATGGCCCGCTCCGTCTGGAAAGGTCCGTTCGTCGAGCTGTCGCTGCTGAAGAAGGCAGAGGCGGCGCAGGATGCCGGTGGCCGCGCCCCGATCAAGACCTGGTCGCGCCGCTCCACCATCCTGCCGCAGTTCGTCGGGCTCACGTTCAACGTCTATAACGGCCGCAAATTCGTTCCCGTCTCGGTGAACGAGGAGATGGTCGGGATGAAGCTCGGCGAGTTCGCGCCGACCCGCTACTTCCCGGGCCACGCCGCCGACAAGAAGGGCAAGAGGTAAGCCATGGGCAAGCAGAAAGCCCCGCGCCGCGTCGCCGAGAACGAGGCGCTCTCGGTCGGCACGCAGATCCGCGGCTCCGCGCAGAAGCTGAACCTGGTCGCGAGCATGATCCGCGGCAAGAAGGCCGGCGACGCGCTCAACCTCCTCAGCTTCTCGCCCAAGGCGATGGCGAAGGACGTCCGCAAGGTGCTCGCCTCGGCGATCGCCAATGCCGAGAACAACCACAATCTCGACGTCGACGCGCTCGTCGTCGCCGAGGCCAGCGTCGGCAAGTCCATCTCGATGAAGCGCTTCTCGCCGCGTGCGCGGGGCCGTTCGAGCCGGATCGTCAAACCGTTCAGCCGCGTGCGCATCGTCGTCCGCGAGCAGCAGGAAGCTTAATCATGGGTCAGAAGAGCAATCCGATCGGGCTTCGGCTGCAGATCAACCGGACCTGGGACAGCCGCTGGTTCGCCGAAGGCGACGATTACGGCCGGCTCCTCCTTGAGGACCTCAAGATCCGCAAGTTCATCATGAAGACCCTGCCGCAGGCGGCGATCTCCAAGGTCGTGATTGAGCGTCCGGCGAAATTGTGCCGCGTCTCCATCTATGCCGCGCGCCCCGGCGTGATCATCGGCAAGAAGGGCGCCGACATCGAGAAGCTCCGCGCCCGGCTCGGCAAGATGACCTCGTCGACCGTGTCGCTGAACATCGTCGAGATCCGCAAGCCGGAGATCGACAGCCGGCTCGTCGCCCAGGGCGTCGCCGACCAGCTCGAGCGCCGGATCGCGTTCCGCCGGGCGATGAAGCGCGCCGTGCAGTCGGCGCTCCGCCTGGGCGCCGAGGGCATCCGCATCACCTGCGCCGGCCGTCTCGGCGGCGCCGAGATCGCGCGCACCGAATGGTATCGCGAGGGCCGGGTGCCGCTGCACACGCTCCGCGCGAACGTCGATTATGCCGAGGCGACCGCGCACACCGCTTACGGCGTCTGCGGCGTCAAGGTCTGGATCTTCAAGGGCGAGATCCTCGGCCACGATCCGCTGTCGCAGGACCGGCTGATGATGGAGGCACAGACCTCCGGCGTCCGCCCGGCGCGTTAAGGATTAGAAGAGATGCTGCAACCCAAACGCACCAAGTTCCGCAAGGCCCACAAGGGCCGCATCCATGGCGATGCCAAGGGCGGCACGGCGCTCAACTTCGGCGCCTTCGGCCTGAAGGCGCTGGAGCCGGAGCGGATCACCGCGCGCCAGATCGAGGCGGCCCGCCGCGCGATCACCCGCCACATCAAGCGCCAGGGGCGCCTCTGGATCCGCATCTTCCCGGATGTGCCGGTCTCGTCCAAGCCCGCCGAGGTCCGCATGGGCTCGGGCAAGGGCTCGCCCGAATATTGGGTGGCGCGGGTGAAGCCCGGCCGAGTCCTGTTCGAGCTGGACGGCGTCCCTGGCCACATCGCCAAGGTCGCGTTCGAGCGCGCCGCGGAG
>JAFAZM010000367.1 GCA_019239785.1 Sphingomonadaceae bacterium | reverse complement strand
CGAGGCCGATCACCGAGCGGATGATCGCAAGCGCCTGCGGATTGTCGATCATGTCGCGGACGAAGCCCTGGTCGATCTTCACCTTGTCGAACGGGAACATCCGCAAATAGGTGAGCGAGGAATAGCCGGTGCCGAAATCGTCCATCGCGATCTGCACGCCGAGCGCCTTCAGCCGCTCCAGCGTGGCGACCGCGCTGCCCTTGTCCTTGATCAGCAGCCCCTCGGTGACCTCCAGCTCCAGCCGCGAGGCCGGGAGCCCGGTCGCGGCGAGCACCCGCTCGACCGCGCCGACCAGATCCTCCTGCAGGAACTGGAGCGGCGAGAGATTGACCGAGAGCTTCAGCGGCGAATCCCAGCGCGCCGCCTCGGTGCAGGCCTCGCGCAGCACCCATTCGCCCAGCCTGAGGATCAGCCCGCTCTCCTCGGCGAGGCGGATGAACATTTCCGGGCTGATCGGGCCGAGCCGGGGATGGTCCCAACGCAGCAGGGCCTCGAAGCCGATGATCCGGCCGGAGCCGAGCTCGGCGAGCGGCTGGTAGTGGACCTTGAGTTGCTCGCGGCCGATGGCGAGGCTGAGATCGGCTTCGAGCTGCCGGCGCTGGCGCAACGCCTCGTCCATCGCCGCCTCGTAGAAGCGGGTGAGGCCGCGGCCCTCCGCCTTGGCGCGATAGAGCGCCATGTCTGCATTCTTGATCAGGTCGCTCGGATTGGCGGCGTCGGCGGGATAGACAGCGACGCCGATGCTGGCGCTGATCCGCATGCTCTGGCCGCCCATGTCGAACGGCTGGCGCAGCGCGCCGATGATCCGCTCCGAGAGCAGGCCGGCATGGGTCGGCTGGCTGCCGCCGTGCTGGACGACCGCGAACTCGTCGCCGCCGAGCCGCGCGACCAGCTCGTCGCCGCGCACGACGGCGCGCAGCCGGTGCGCGGCCTCGACCAGCAAGGCGTCGCCGGCGGGATGGCCGTGCAGGTCGTTGACCGACTTGAAGCCGTCGAGATCGATGCACAGCACCGCCACCGGCTCGTCCTGCTCGGCCGCCCGGTCGACGGCGCGGCCGAGATGGTCGCCGAAGACGGCGCGATTGGGCAGGCCGGTCAGCGCATCGTGATAGGCGAGGTGCGCGATCCGCGCCGCCGCCTCCTTGCGCTCCCTGATGTCGCGCACCGCGAGCACGTGCCGCTCGGCGCCGCGCCAGTCGAGCCGGCGCAGGAGCACCTCGACGTCATGCTCGGCGCCGTCCGCGCCGATCAGGCGGCATTCGATCACATTGGCGTCGGCGGCGACGGCCGCCGCGCAGAGATCGAGGTCCGGGAACAGGTCGCCGGCCGCATCCGGCATCGCCGCCAGGTCGGCATAGCCGGCAAGCTGGAGGAAGGAGCGGTTGGCATCGACCACGCGCTCGCCGTCGATCACCACCAGCCCTTCGATCGCCGCATCGGCGAAGGCCCGGATCCGTTTCGTTTCCTCGGCGCTGTTGCGGATCAATTTGCGGTCGAACAGGACCATCGCGAAGCTGATCGAGAGGATGATCGCGGCCATTGCGACGACCGCGATGGTCAGGGCGCCGCTGCCGATCATCTCGCTGGGGATGGGCCGGTCGGGGCCGGGATAGATGCCGGCGGCGGCCATCGCGGTGAAGTGGAGCCCGCAGATCGCGACCGTGAACAACAGCGCCGCGCGCCAGGGGATCGCGCTGCGGAGCCGCCGGTTCACCGCGGTCGCGACCGCGCTCATCACCACGCCGATCAGCACGGAGGCGATGACGAAGCCGCGGTCCCAGAGGATGAAGCCGCCGACGTCCGCCGCCGACATGCCGAGATAGTGCATGGTCGCGATGCCGGCGCCGACGATCGCCCCGCCGGCGAGCGCCGCGGCGGCGGAGCCGCGCACCGCGACCCACCAGCCGGCGCCGGTGATCAGGATCGCAGCCGCGATCGATTCCAGCGTGCGGACGGGTTCATAGGCGATCGGCACGTCCGGCTGGTAGGCGAGCATCGCGATGAAATGGGTCGCCCAGATGCCGGTCCCGGAGACGAAGGCGGCGAGCGCGAGCCAGGCGGCGCGCCGGCCGGTCCCGCTCCGCGCCTGCTCGAGGATCGAGAAGGCGGTGAGGCAGGCGAGCAGGCAGATCACGCCCGCCACGATCACCAGGCGATAGTCATGATCGTGGACGATGCAGGAATAGACGCGCAGCATGGTTCCTCATCCGGCAGCCGGCCGCCTTAGGCACTGCTGGTGAAGATGCGGTAAACCCTGCGCACAGGCGCGGCGCGGCGCCGGCTCAGATGATCGGATAGCGCTCCCACTCGACCCGGCCGATACGGCCGGTCATGCGGTGGTGAAGCCTTGCCATGGTGCGGCTGCCGGTTTCCACGAACAGGAAGGGGAAGACGGCGTGGATGAGGACCGCGAGGCCGCCGGCCACCATCTGGAGGCCGAACATCGCGGCGGTGCCGAAATGGACGGGATAGCTTTCGCCGATCTCATGCGGATGTTCGGTGAACGGGTTGCCGGCCATGACGTGGTTCCTGACTCGCGGGGGGGGGTTGCAGCCTAGCCCGGTGCGACGACGAAAAAAACCCGCGCCGCCGGTGAAGGGCGGCGCGGGCCGGAATTTTCGATCGGCTCGTCCCTATCGGCGTGCGCAACCGGGCGGATCCGAATTCGGGCCGCTGTCGGAATCGGACCGGCGGTTGCCGCGGCCGTTGCCGGCCTGGTCGGCGTTCGAGCCGCGATCATTGTCGGTGCAGCCGCGGATATGGTTGTTGCCGCGGCCATGGCCGGCGCCGTCCGCATTGGGGCCGCTGTCCGAATCCGTGACCTGGGCCTCCGCCTTGCCGGTCAGCATCACCATGGCGCCGCCGGCGGCGACCGCGCCCCCCGCGACGCGCGTCAGGAACGAACGCCGGCTGAGCTTTCTGCTACTCTTCATTACTCAATCTCCCCTTCCCGAGGTGCAGGGGTGGTACGCGGTTTCGGCAGGGGTCACAACAGGGTTGATCGGATCGCGGGCTGCCCTTGCCGAAGGCGGCGCCGAGGCTTCAAGGTCCGGGCGATCACGACCATTGCCGATTATGGGTCCGGACCCTAGGGCAGGCGGGAAAGGGAGCCGAGATGAAACTGGACAGCAATATCGCAGCGGTGGTGACCGGCGGCGCTTCGGGGCTTGGCGAGGCGACCGCCCGCGCCCTTGCCGAGAGAGGCGTGAAGGTCGCGATCTTCGACCGCGACGCGGAGCGCGGCGAGCAGGTCGCCGCCGAGATCGGCGGGATCTTCTGCCAAGTCGACGTCACCTCGGACGAGGCGGTCGACGCCGGCTTCGCCAAAGCGCGGGCGGCGCACGGCCAGGAGCGGATCTGCGTCAATTGCGCCGGGGTCGCCAATGCGGTGAAGACCGTCGGCCGCGACAAGACGACCGGCGAGATCAAGCGCTATCCGGTCCATCAGTTCGAGCTCGCCATCCAGATCAACCTGATCGGCACTTTCCGCGTGCTCGCCGCCTCGGCTGCCGGCATGGCCTTGCTCGAGCCGCTCGAGGACGGCGAGAAGGGGCTGATCGTCAACACCGCCTCGGTCGCCGCGCAGGACGGCCAGATCGGCCAGGCCGCTTATTCCGCCTCGAAGGCCGGCGTGCTCGGCATGGCGCTGCCGATCGCCCGCGACCTGATGGGCGAGGGGATCAGGGTCAACACGATCTTGCCGGGCGTGTTCGAGACGCCGATGGTCGCGATGATGCCGCAGAACGTGAAGGACGCGCTCGCCGCCCAGGTGCCGTTCCCGAAGCGGCTCGGCCAGGCGCGCGAATATGCGCGGCTGGCGGTGTTCATGGCCGAGAACGTCTATCTGAACGGCGAATATGTGCGCCTCGACGGCGCCATCAGGATGGCGCCGCGCTAGCATGTCAGTTTACCACCATTTCGAAATGTGACGGTCACCTTCTTCACTCTTGCGACCTCAAACATTGCCTACTGACTTGGCGAAACCTCGTGTCTAAGCTCCGCTTGGGGGAGATTTCGTCGTGATTTATATCGTCGCCGCCGTATTATCTGTCTTGAGCGGCGGTGGAGTCGCTCTGCTGGCTGCCAAATGGATTGCCCAAAAGGCGGTCGATCACGGCCTTGCGGTTCATCTTGAAAACCACAAGGCCGAGCTTCAGAGGCAGGTTATACAATCCAAAGCCCAGATCGACGCCGATGTTGCCACAGCCCAAGCAAAACTTGAGGCCTCCCTTCATCGTTCAAATGAGTTGATGCTGGGAGAAGAAGCGGCTGAGCGCGCCTATCGCTTCGAGGCGCGTAAACGACTTTATTCGGAAGTCGGGCCGCTTCGCTTTCAGCTCATCGATGCATCAATACGTTTCCGCAAACGTATTCGAAGCTTTGTCCGGGAACCATACTCCACCAAGATTCAGGGATACTTCGGACGGAGTCTGCTATACAGAATCGGGCGCGTCCTAGCTGTCACTGAGCTTATTGAACGCAAGATCGCTCACGCCGATTTCTCAGTAGATCCTGCAATGGTTATCCTACTGCGGTTTCGCGGCCAAGTCTTCAAAGCCTTGTCGAGCGGAGATGTGCCACTCGATCATCCCGACGTCGACTGGACGAACCAGCGGGAGCATATCTTTCGTGACCAACTCCCAGTAATTGCCGTATCCATGGTGGTCGAGGACCCCATGGAACGTGTCACCCGTTTCGACGAATTCATCAATCACCTCGATCGGGACCATGGCACCTACCTTCAGCCCCTTGCCCGTCTCGTCGATCAGTTTGATTTGACGCGGACGCCCATTTTCTGGCTGCGGCTTCTCGCAATGTCAGAGGCCTGTCGCGGCCTGCTCGAAAATGAGCCTGTCGCAGAACAGCTGGATAACCCGCGCTTGGATCTAAGACAGCTGCTTGCCTTATCCGGCAACGCCTATCTCAAGGACAATGAGCCGCGCTATTTGGATGCCCTGAAAAGCTTTTCCGATGTTTCGGCCCCAGCTACCAAAGCGCGCGATATTGCTCAGACGGTCCTGAAGGCGCCGAGCGGTGCCGAAGTCTAAGTTTTAAAAGGCATTGCGGCATTGGAGTCGCTCAGAGAGAGCCATGGGAATGGCGCCCCCTTGAGCGGACATGTGTCCCAGAAGACCGATCTCAGGCCGCGAGGCCCGGGCTCAGGGGCTGTTGGGCTTGGTGATCTCGGGGATCAGGATCGCGGCGAGCACGACCGCGAGGATGACCGCGACCGTGACGAAGGGATGCTCAAGCTCGCTCGCATGGGCGCCGTCGATCGAGGCGCCGCTGCGCACCGAGCCGGCGATGGAGAGCGGCGCCGCGGAAGGCTGCGCCAGAACGGGTGTGCCCGCCATCGAGACTGCCACCGCTGCCGCAGTAAAGGCCTTCGTGAACCGCATCTTTCTCTCCCTCGTCGCTGCTCGCCGGCAGGTTATCGATTCCGGGAGTTTGGTAGCGCTAACATCGTGTGTCAAGCCTCGAAGTGCGGCGGTCGGCTCTCTTTCCGCAAATGCGCTGGCCGATGACCGCCGATCCGGACAAGGCGGCGTGGCCGGCCGTGCCGGATCCATCGCACAGGCTCAGAGCGGTTTATGATCTGACTGCATCAGATCAACCGCTCCAGGTCTTTGCCTTGCCGCGATTTGCGAGTCGTCAGATGCGTCCATCTGACTGGAAATCGCTCTAGCCCCGCAATCAGGGGCTGTGCGGCCTATGGTGATGGTTGCTCAGCAGGATGGCTGCCGCGAGCACGGCGATGATCACGAGCGCCGGCAGCAGATACTCGCTGCGATACTGGTTCGCGTCGTGCATCGGTGCGGCGCTCCGGGCCGCCACCGACAAAGGTGCGG
>JAFAZM010000344.1 GCA_019239785.1 Sphingomonadaceae bacterium | reverse complement strand
CAAGCTGATCCGGATGAGCGTCGGCGACACCCGCGTCATCGGCCGCAACAGCGCCGGCGTGCGTCTGTTCAACGTCGCCGAGGGCGAGCATGTCGTCAGCGCTGCCCGGATCGAGGAGAGCGAGGAGGAGGCCGAGGTCGATCTCGGCGATCACCAGCCCGAGATCGCGCCGGAGCCCGGCGCGGTGATCGGCGAGGACCTGGCGGACGGCGACGAGGGCGGCGCCGCGTGACCGCCGTCCCGGCGTCGGCGTTCAAGATCCTGACCGCGGCGGAATGGGCGGCCTTCCAGGCGGCCGGGCGGTTCGACGGATCGCCGGCCGACCTTGCCGACGGCTTCATCCACCTCTCGGCAGCCGACCAGGTCGAAGGCACGCTCGCCCGCCACTTCGCTGGGCAGAACGGCCTCGTCCTCGCGGAAGTGGACCTGGACGCGCTCGGCGAGGCGGTGCGCTGGGAGGAATCGCGCGGCAGCGCCCTATTCCCGCACCTTTACGGCGCGCTGCCGCTTTCCGCGGTCACGCGGACCTCGGTGATAGAAGTTCAGGCGCAGGCTGGATCAACTCTTGGAGCCTAAAGCCCTCTCCCCGTGGGGGAGAGGGTTGGGTGAGGGGGTTCTGAGTCCGAGAGTAGGCGACCAACGCCGAGCCCCCTCACCCCAGCCCTCTCCCCGCCGGGGAGAGGGAGAATCCAGCGGCCCTCGCATGGCCTTAGGCGTACAGATCCACCGCCTCCCAATCCGGCAGCACCGACTCGCGCAGCAGCGTGCGGTGGCAGTGGGCCGGATCGCGCTCGAAGCAGAGCAGAGCCGAGGGCTTCTCCTCGGCCAGCATAGTCATCCGCGCCGCCTCGAGCCCCGCCTCGGGCGTCTCGAGCTGCGTCGCGTAAATACGCTGCATTTCCTCGTGCCGCCCCTTGCGCGCCGCCTCCCGTCCCGCCGGCGGGGTGCCCAACGCCTTCAGCAGGACGTAGTCGATCCCCGCCTCCCTGAGGCCCGCGGCAAGGACGTTCTTGGAGAAGCCGGGCCTGCGGGACAGCGGCACCGCGCGCACGTCGATCACCCGCTCGACGCCGGCCTTTTGCAGAGCCGCGACCAATTCGTCCTGGGTCGCGCCCTCATAGCCGATGGTGAAGATCTTCACGCCCTCTCCTATCTCCGTCAATCCCGCGAAGCGGGAGTCCCGCTTCTACGCTCTTCCGGGCTTCGGAAAAGAATTCGGAAAAGAAAATTCCTGATTCCCGCTTTCGCGCGATTGGCCGTTGTGGTGTGAGCGGCGCGCAATGACTCACGACGTCCATATCATCGGCGGCGGCCTTGCGGGTTCGGAGGCCGCCTGGCAGCTTGCCGAAGCCGGCCTGCGCGTGCGCCTCTCCGAGATGCGCGGCTCCGGCGAGACCACCCCCGCGCACCAAAGCGACGGCCTCGCCGAGCTGGTCTGCTCCAACAGCTTCCGCTCCGACGATGCCGAGAGCAATGCGGTGGGCCTGCTCCATGCCGAGATGCGCGCGCTCGGCTCGCTGATCATGCGCGCCGCCGATGCACACCGGGTGCCGGCGGGCAGCGCCCTTGCCGTTGACCGGGACGGCTTCTCCGAGGCGGTAACCGCCGCGCTTGCCGCCCATCCCAATGTCGCGCTGGTCCGTGAGCGGGTGGACGCCCTCCCCGCCGCCGGCCCCACCATCGTCGCGACCGGGCCGCTGACCGCGGCGCGCCTCGCCCAAGCGATCGGCGCGGCGACCGGCGCAGATGCGCTCGCCTTCTTCGATGCGATTGCGCCGATCGTCCATCGCGACTCGATCGACATGGATGTCTGCTGGATGGCGAGCCGCTGGGACAAGGGCGAGACCAAGGATTACATCAACTGCCCGATGACGAAGGAGCAGTATCTCGCCTTCCGCCAGGGCCTGCTCGACGGCGAGAAGACCGAGTTCAAGCAGTGGGAGAAGGACACGCCCTATTTCGAGGGCTGCATGCCGATCGAGGTGATGGCCGAGCGGGGCGAGGACACGCTCCGCTACGGCCCGATGAAGCCGGTCGGCCTCGACGATCCCAGGACCGGGCGCTGGCCCTATGCGGTCGTCCAGCTTCGCCAGGACAACGCGCTCGGCACCTTGTGGAACATGGTCGGCTTCCAGACCAAGCTGAAGCATGGCGAGCAGGTGCGCCTGTTCCGCACCATTCCGGGCCTCGAGAATGCCGAGTTCGCACGGCTCGGCGGGCTGCACCGCAACACCTTCATCAATTCGCCGCAGCTGCTCGACGGCGCGCTGCGGCTCAGATCGGCCCCGCATATCCGCTTCGCCGGCCAGATCACCGGCTGCGAAGGCTATGTCGAATCGGCCGCGATCGGCCTGCTCGCCGGCCGCTTCGCTGCAGCGGAGCTGCGCGGCGAGACGCACGCGGCCCCGCCGCTCACCACCGCGCTCGGCGCGCTGCTCGGCCACATCACCGGCGGCGCCGAGGCGGACTCCTATCAGCCGATGAACGTCAATTTCGGCCTGTTCCCGCCGATCGAGGGACGGCGGAAGAAGGCGGACCGGAAGAAGGCCTATACGGCGCGCGCGGCGGTGGATCTCGAAGCCTGGCAGGCGGCCCTCTGATCCAAAGTCCCCGTTCGGGCTGAGCCTGTCCTTCGATACGCGGCTTCGACAAGCTCAGCCGCTACTCAGGATGAGCGATTTTCTCGCAACCCAATCCGCTCATGCTGAGTAGGCATTGAGCGAAGTCGAAATGCCGTATCGAAGCACAGGCTCAGGGCGAACGGCGTGGGTTTCGAACGATCGAGGCTAATTCTCGCCTTCACTGTCATCCGCGGGTGGTTGAGCCGGCGCTTGCGGGGCGCAATTGCAGCGGGCCTGGCGCGCGGGCGTGCGCCGGTGCGGGGCGGTGGTCGCGAACTCCTCGCGGCTGAGCGATGCGTCGTGATTGGCATCGGCGGTGGAGAATTTGGTCAGGGTGCGCACCGCCCATTCTTCGAAGGACAGCCGCCCGTCATGATTGACGTCGAGCCGGGCGAAGGCGCGCTGGCGGGGATAGGTGAGCTCGGCCAAGGTGATCCGCCCGTCATTGTCGCGGTCGGCGCGGTCGAAGCGGCGCTGCTCGCGCGTCCGCTCGTCCGCCGCCGGCGGCTGGGCCGGCGTGCTGGCGTCGATATCGGTTTCGGCGGCGCGGGCGATCGGCGCCGGCGGCGCGTGGCTTTCGTCCGGCTGCGCGCGGTTGCTCCAGAACACCACGCCCGCGGCGACCAGGAGCAGGGCCGAGCCCGCCCCCGCCATGAATTGAAGAACCATCCCCCTGTTCATCGCCCTAAGGGGTAACATAGGGGCCGGCAGAGTCCAGATGGATCAGCGGCCGGTCAGCCGGTAGCCGAGCAGCCGCGCCATCCGTGCGGGTGCGCCCTGGCGCTCGAAGGGCGGCCCGCCGCGCGCGAGGTCGCGCCGGGCGAGCAGCGACAGCATCGCCAGCGGCCGCAACACCTTCGGCAAGGCGGGCTCCTGCGGGATTTCGGCGGCGGCCTGCATCGCCGCTTCCGCGTCGTCGCGCTTGCTGCTGTGCCGGGCGAGATCGACCAATGCCCAGCGCGCGCCGGCAGGTTCGACCTCCGCATCGCCGCCGAGCAGGATCGCGGAAAGGCGGAACAGCAGCCCTCCCCTCTTCCCGGCATAGACGCGCAGGACCTCCGGATGGAGCGGGCCGTCGTCGAGCAAGGCCGCCCAGCCTTCCTCCATTCCCGCCAGCGCGGCGCCGCTGACGCCGGCGGGCAGCACCGCCGCCGCCAGCGCCTGCAGCACCGGCTCGCCCGGCGCCGGCGCGGCGTCGAGCCGCTCCAGCGCCTCGCGCCACCAGGCGAGGCGGATCCGGCTCACCATCGGCTGCGTCCCTGTCGCCAGGACTGCGCCGAGGGTGACGTCAAGACGCCAAAGGGCTTCCAGCGCGTGACGCGCGCGCGTGGGCGCATAGGCCAGCGCCAGCAGGCGGTCGGGATCCAAATCGGGCGTCATAAAGATCTAAGCCTCCCCCTTGATGGGGGAGGTTGGTGGGGGTGCCGTCTCCGCCGGCACGGCGCGGTCTAGTAGTCCACCCCACCCCAACCCCTCCCCATCAAGGGGAGGGGCTTAACCTCAGCGATACGAGACCTTCTTCGCCGCGGCGACGACGTCGTCGACCTTGAGCAGCGCCAGCTTCTCCAGATTGGCGGCATAGGGCATCGGCACGTCCGCATTGGTGACGCGGAGGACCGGCGCGTCGAGGTCGTCGAAGCCCTGCTCCATCGCCACCGCCATCAGCTCGGATGAGATCGAGCAGCCGGGCCAGCCTTCCTCGACGCAGACCATGCGGTTGGTCTTGGCGAGGCTCTTCAGCACCGTCTCCCGATCGAGCGGGCGCAGGGTCCTGAGGTCGATCACCTCGGCCTCGATCCCCTCTTCCGCAAGCTTCACCGCCGCTTCGAGCGAGACCCCGACGCCGATCGAATAGCTGACCAGGGTGACGTCCCCGCCCTCGCGCACCACCCGCGCCTTGCCGATCGGCAGGACGTAATCGTCGAGCTTCGGAACGTCGAAGCTCTGACCATAAAGCAATTCGTTCTCGAGGAATACGACCGGGTCTTCAGATCGGATCGCAGCTTTCAACAGGCCTTTGCCGTCGGCCGCCGAATAAGGCGCGATCACGATCAGGCCGGGCACCGCCGCATACCAGGGCGCATAATTCTGGCTGTGCTGCGCGGCGACGCGGGCGGCGGCGCCGTTGGGGCCCCGGAAGACGATCGGGCAGCGCATCTGCCCGCCCGACATATAATTGGTCTTCGCCGCGGAATTTATAATATGATCAATGGCCTGCATGGCGAAGTTGAAAGTCATGAACTCGACGACGGGCCTGAGTCCGCCCATCGCCGCGCCGGTGCCGACGCCGGCAAAGCCATATTCGGTGATCGGGGTGTCGATCACCCTTTTCGCGCCGAACTCGTCGAGCAGCCCCTGGGTGACCTTGTAGGCGCCCTGATATTCGGCGACCTCCTCGCCCATCACGAAGACGCGCTCGTCCTTGCGCATCTCCTCGGCCATCGCGTCGCGCAGCGCCTCGCGCACCGTCATCCGGACCATCTCGGTCCCTTCCGGCACCTCGGGCTCGTCGACCGTGTCGGCGACGGCGGCGACCAGGTCGCGGGCCGCGGTCTCCATCCGGTGCGGGGTGACGTCGCTATGGACCTCGGCCTTCTGGTCGCTCGGCTGCTCGACCGGTACCTCGCCGCCCGCCGCCGCGGGCGCCGGCGCCGCGGGTGCGGGCGCCGCCGAGGGTGCCGGGGCGGAGGCGTCTTCGCCCTCGCCCGCCATGATTGCGATCACCTCGCCGACCTTCACCCCGTCCGTGCCTTCGGGGACCACGATCTTCGAGATCGTGCCTTCGTCGACCGCCTCGAACTCCATCGTCGCCTTGTCGGTCTCGATCTCGGCCAGGATGTCGCCGGAGGTGACCGCGTCGCCCTCCTTCACCAGCCATTTGGCGAGCGTCCCCTCCTCCATCGTCGGGGAGAGCGCCGGCATCTTCAGCTCGATCGGCATCAATAGCTCTCCACCAGGACGTCGGTGTGGAGCTCGGCCGGATCGGGCTCCGGCGCCTGCTCGGCGAAATCGGCAGCTTCGACGACGATCTTCTTGATCTCGTTGTCGATCGCCTTGAGGTCGGCCTCGCTCGCGCCCATCGCCTCGAGCTCGCGCTTCGCATGCTCGATCGGGTCGGACTTGTCGCGCACCGCCTGCACCTCCTCGCGCGACCTGTATTTGGCCGGATCGGACATCGAATGGCCGCGATAGCGGTAGGTCTTCAGTTCGAGCAGCAGCGGCCCCTTGCCGGCGCGCACCCATTCGAGCGCGGTTTCGGCGGCGCCGCGGACCGCGAGCACGTCCATGCCGTCGATCTGCAGGCCCGGGATCCGGAAGGATTCGCCGCGCCGGTATAGCTGGTCCTCGGCCGAGGAGCGGTTGACCGAGGTGCCCATCGCATATTGGTTGTTCTCGATCGCGTAGATGACCGGCAGCTTCCACAGCTCGGCCATGTTGAAGCTCTCGTAGACCTGGCCCTGGTTCGCGGCGCCGTCGCCGAAATAAGCAAGGCAGACGCCGCCGTCGTCCGCATATTTGTGCTTGAAGCCGAGGCCGGTGCCGAGGCTGACCTGGGCGCCGACGATGCCGTGGCCGCCGTAGAAGCCGTGCTCGACGCTGAACATGTGCATCGAGCCGCCCTTGCCCTTGGAGATGCCGGCGGCGCGGCCGGTCAGCTCGGCCATGATCACCTTGGGATCGATGCCGTAGGCGAGCATGTGGCCGTGGTCGCGATAGCCGGTGATGACGCTGTCCTTGCCGACCGTCATCGCCGATTGCAGCCCGACCGCGACCGCCTCCTGGCCGATATAGAGATGGCAGAAGCCGCCGATCAGGCCGAGCCCGTAGAGCTGGCCGGCGCGCTCCTCGAAGCGGCGGATCAGCAGCATCTGCTTGTAGAATTCGAGCAGCTCGTCCTGGGAGGCCTGGTAGCGCTTCGGCTCCGGCGGCCGCTCCCGATTGGAAGTCCGCGGCGGCGCCGGGGCGGCGTCGTTCGTCTTCGCGGCGCGCTTCGGCGTTGCTGCCTTGGCCATTCCCGGCCCTCTCCTCTTGTCGACAAGCTGCGGCTCTATGGCGGCAAACGCCGGAGCGCGCAACGGGTGCCGGGAGGCGCTTTCGAAGCCCTAATCGCCCGCGGTGAAGGAGATCATCCGCCAGCGTCCGGCCTTCCGGGTGAAGACCGCATAATAGTCGCCGAAGCTGCGGAACAAGGATCGCCGAACGAAGCCGCGGCGCCCGTCCGCGAGC
>JAFAZM010000125.1 GCA_019239785.1 Sphingomonadaceae bacterium | reverse complement strand
GGATCGGCGGCGCGGCCGAAGTGGCCGAGGTCGCCGCCTTCCTCCTTTCCGACGCGGCGAGCCACGTCACCGGCCAGAGCTGGTCGGTGGACGGCGGCGTGCTCGGTACCCTATCGGTGTGAGGCGCCGACGCGCCCGACCGAGGGAGGCCGAACCATGTACGTCTGCGGACTCGTCATCCCCGTGCCCGAGGAGAAGATGGAGGCCTATCGGCGCTGGGCCGAGAACGGGGCCAGGATCTTCCGCGCGCATGGCTACCTGGAGATCGTCGAATCCTGGGAGGATTATGTTCCCGACGGCAAGCAGACCGATTTCCGCCGCGCCGTCGCCGCCAGGCCCGGCGAGAAGATCGTCTTCTCCTGGCAGGTCTGGCCCGACAAGGCGACGCTCGACGCCGCCGAGGCGAAGATGCATTCGGACGGAAGCCTGGACGTGGACGGAGAAATCCCGTTCGACGCCAGCCGGCTGATCCTCGGCTGCTTCGCCCCGCTTTTCTCGACCCGCGAATGAGCGGGGAGGTCGTCCGGTTTGCCGCGCCGCTCCTCGTCTGGAGCGTCGAGGACGCGGAGATGGCCTATGTCGAGGTCTCGGGCGAGGCCGCCGAGGCGATCCACGCCTATGAGCTGATGCGCCGGCTCGAGCTCGGCCGCCGCCGCGGCTTCGGTTCGGTGAAGGTCGAGGTCCGGCTCGGCGGGAGCCGCTGGCAGACCTCGGTCTTCCCGCAGAAGAAGGGCGGCTGGTTCCTGCCGGTGAAGAAGGCGATCTGCCGCGCGGAGGTACTGGAGGAGGGCGACGAGGTCGGGGTGACCCTCGCTTTGCTGTAGAACCCACCGCCGTCATTGCGAGGAGCGTAGCGACGAAGCAATCCAGAGCACCGCTGGATTGCTTCGCTTCGCTCGCAATGACGGTTCAGTCGGCGGGCGGCTTGCCCCCAACGTCCCGTCGGCATAGGCTCCCACATTGTAAGCGCCGCATACAAAAGCGGCGCGGAGTCGGAGAGGCGCCATGGCGACGCTCGCTACCCGTCCGCGGACCGTAGAGGCCGAGATCAATTATATCGGGCCGATGGACTCGCTGCCCTATTTCTACGCGAAGGATCATGAGCGGGACAATCTGCTGCTCGAGCCGCACCGGGTCGAGATCACCGACGCGCGCCAGGCGGTGCCGGCGCCGAGCCTGGACCGCGAGGGCTTCACCTTGGTGCCGCACCGCAGCGCGGTCGGCGATTTCGAGGATACGCAGCAGACCTCGACACTCTACCCCGCCGAGATCGAGGCCTTGATCAAGGATCTCACCGGCGCCGACCATGTCGTCGCGCGCGGCACCGTGCTGCGCTTCTCGAAGCAGCGCGATCGCGACGCCTATGTGAACTCGCTGCCGGCGGGCTTCGTCCATGTCGACACGTCGCGCGAGAGCTTCGCCCAGTTCGCGGCGATGAACCTCGCCGACCATCCCGACAAGGCGGCCCTGCTCGCCGGCCGCTACGTCGGGCTCAACATCTGGCGGGTGCTGACCCCGCCGCCGCAGGACCTGCCGCTCGCCATCTGCGCCGCCGACAGCGTCACCGAGGCGGATCGGGTGACCGGCGAGGCCCGGGTCGACGGCGTCGGCATCGAGGAATTCCGCTTTGGCTCCTCGCTCTACCGCGCCAGCCCGCGCCATCGCTGGTTCTACTATCGCGACATGGCGCCGGACGAGGCTTTGGTGTTCAAGCAGTTCGACACCGCCGATCCGGCCATCGTCGGCTGCCCGCACGTCGCCTTCGCCGATCCGAGCGCGGTCGACCCGATCCCGCGCGCCTCGGCCGAGATCCGCGCCTTCGCTTATTGGAGAGGCTGATGACGCTGAAATACTACCATGCGGAGCCGCTCGCCAATTCGCTGAAGTCGATGCTGCCTCTGTTCGAGAAGGGACTGGCCTTCGAGAGCATATACGTGAACCTGCACAGGTTCGAGCAGCACCAGCCTTGGTTCGTCGCGATCAACCCGGAAGGGCAGGTGCCGGTCCTCGACCATGACGGGCTGATCGTCACCCACACCACCGTCATCAACGAATATCTGGAGGACGCCTTTCCGGAGCTGCCGCCGCTGCGGCCGAACACGCCCGCCGGCAACGCGCGGATGCGTTACTGGAACAAGTTCGTCGACGAGCATGTGATGAACTTCGTCTCGATCCATGGCTGGCACCGGATGGTCGGGATCATCGCCCGCAACATCGAAAGCGGCGAGTTCGAGAAATTGCTCGAGAGCATCCCGCTCCACGAGCAGCGCGAGAAATGGCGGACGGCCCGCTCCGGCTTCTCCGAAGCCGATCTCGCCAATGCGACGCGCAAGATCGAGGTCGCGGTCGACAAGGTCGAGGCGCTGCTGGGCGAGAGCGAATGGCTGGCCGGCGACATGTACACGCTCGCCGACATCAACTTCTATTCGCATTGCGGGATGATGGTGGAGCGGATGTTCCCCGAGATGGAGATCGCGACGCGCTGCCCGCGCCTCGTCGACTGGCGCGAGCGGGTGACGGCGCGGCCGGCGACGCAGCAGGCGCTCGCCATGCCCGATCATACCGCGCCGGGCCTGCGCACCTGGAGCGGGGCGCGGTAGCGTCGGCGGCATGGCAAGCTTCGTGATGATCCATGGTGCCTGGCACGGCGGCTGGGCCTTCGAGCCGTTGCGGGTGCGGCTCGAGGCGGCCGGGCACAGGCTGGTCGCGCCGGACCTGCCTGGCATGGGCGGGGACGATGAGGTGCTCGCCACGATTTCGCTCGACGACTGGGCCCAGTTCGCGGTCGACCAGTGCCGGGCGGCCCGCGGCGACGGACCGGTCGTGCTGTGCGGGCACAGCCGCGGCGGCATCGTGCTCAGCCAGGCGGCCGAGCACGATCCCCGGGCGATGGACATGCTCGTCTATATCTGCGCGATGCTGATCCCGAGCGGCATGTCGCGCGCGGAGTTCCAGAAAGACCAGGTTTCCAATCCT
>JAFAZM010000082.1 GCA_019239785.1 Sphingomonadaceae bacterium | reverse complement strand
GAACTCCAGGATCACCGCATCGACGGCGAGGCTGTCGCCCGGTTTCGCCGCGACCTTGGTCACGATCCCCGCTTTCTCGGCGCGCAGGATATTCTCCATCTTCATCGCCTCGACGACCGCGAGCGGCTGGCCCGCCTCGACCTTGTCACCCTCGCCGACGTGCAGCGCCGTGAGCAGGCCCGGCATCGGGCAGATCAGATACTTCGAAAGATCGGGCGGCACCTTCTCGATCATGTGCCGCGAGAGCGAGGCGACATGCTCGGGCAGGACGTCGGCGAGATGCGAGGCGCCGCGCGTGGTGAGCCGCCATTGCCGGCCTTTGCGGGCGACCTGGACGATGCGGACGCGGCCGTCGATCGTGCATTTGAAGACCGGCTCGCCCGGCCGCCAATGGCCGATCAGCTCATGGCCCTCGCCGTCGTCGAGATAGCCGATCAGGCCGCCGTCGAAGCCGTCGAATCGGACCGCTCGCTCGCGGCCGGCGAGACGCACGACCCGCACCGGCGGCGGCACCACGGCGTCGCTCAGCTGGCCGCCGATCGAGCAGGACTGGAGGTCCTTCTCGATGCCGACGAAGGCAGCGATCATCGCCAGATCGTCGAGCAATTCCTCGTCCGCGGGCGCCCCGTGGAAGCCGTCCGGATATTCCTCGGCGATGAAGCCGGTGGTGAGCGCGCCCGCGCGGAAGCGGGGATGCTGCATCAGCGCCGAGAGGAAGTCGACATTGTGGCCGATCCCCTCGATCGCGAAGGCGTCGAGCGCTTCGATCTGCCGGTCGATCGCCTGCTCGCGCGTGTCGCCGGCGGTGATCAACTTGGCGATCATCGGGTCGTAATAGATCGAGACCTCGCCGCCCTCGGTCACGCCGTCGTCGACGCGGACGGCGAGGCGGTCCTTCGATACGGAGCCTTCGCCTTCGCTCAGTCTCCTACTCAGGATGAGCGACTCACCTTTCCGCTCATCCTGAGTAGCCGGTGAGCTCGTCGAACCGGCGTATCGAAGGACTTCGCGCGGCGGCCGGTACCGCACCAGCCGTCCCGTCGAAGGCAGGAAGCCGCGATAGGGATCCTCGGCATAGACCCTGGTCTCGACCGCCCAGCCGTTCAGCTTCACGTCCTCCTGACCGAAGGCGAGCTTCTCGCCGGCGGCAACGCGGATCATCTGCTCGACCAGGTCGAGGCCGGTCACCTCCTCGGTCACCGGATGCTCGACCTGGAGCCGGGTGTTCATCTCGAGGAAGTAGAAGCCCTGGCCGGTCTTGTCGGCGCCGGAGACGATCAGCTCGACGGTGCCGGCGGAATGATAGCCGACCGCCCTGGCAAGCGCGACCGCCTGCTCGCCCATCGCCTTGCGCATCTCGGGAGTGACGAAGGGCGACGGCGCCTCCTCGACCACCTTCTGGTGGCGGCGCTGCACCGAGCATTCGCGCTCGCCGAGATAGAGGATGTTGCCGTGCCGGTCGCCGAGCACCTGAATCTCGATATGGCGCGGCTGCTCGATGAACTTCTCGATGAACACCCGGTCGTCGCCGAAGCTCGCCAGCCCCTCGCGCTTGGTTGCCTCGAAGCCCTCGCGCACGTCCTTCTCGGACCAGGCGAGCCGCATGCCCTTGCCGCCGCCGCCGGCCGAGGCCTTCATCATCACCGGATAGCCGATCCCCGCGGCGATCCGCACCGCCTCGTCGGTGTCGGCGATCTCGCCGAGATAGCCGGGGACGACGTTGACGCCGGCCGCCTTGGCGAGCTTCTTCGACTCGATCTTGTCACCCATCGCCGCGATCGCATCCGGCGGCGGGCCGATGAAGGCGATGCCGGCCTCGGCGAGCGCGCGGGCGAAGCTCTCCCGCTCGGACAGGAAGCCGTAGCCCGGATGGACCGCGTCTGCGCCGGTCGTCCGGCAGGCATCGAGGATCAGCTCCGCGTTCAAATAGGATTCGGACGCCGGCGGCGGGCCGAGCCGGACGCTCTCGTCGGCCATAAGCACGTGCGGCGCGCGCGCGTCGGCGTCGGAATAAACCGCCACCGTGGCGATCCCCATCCGCCGCGCCGTCTTGATGACGCGGCAAGCGATCTCGCCCCGGTTCGCGATCAGTATCTTCTTGAACATTCGGTCCCGTGCCCCGTTCAAATTCGGTCCGCTTTCATGCGCGCCATTCGTCATTCGCCCATCGCGGCGAGATCGGCGAGCTCGTGCGTCCGCGCCTCGGTCATCCGGGTGCGGCAGCCCAGCCGTTCGGCTTCGGTGATCTCGGCGCTTGCAACCGACGGAACGGCGCTTGCGCAATGCGCGTCCCGATAGGCGAGCCAGGCGCGCTGCGCCGTCCGCAGCTGCTCGGCGCTTGCCGGCCGCGCGGTCAGGGTTTCCTGCCACTGCCGGTTCAGCGCCGCGTCGGCGCGGGTGAACAGACGGTTCAGGCAGGCATTGAGCTGCGCCTGCTCGGCATCGCCCGGGCATTCGGGGCCGCGCAGCTCCGCGGTGCGGGCGCGGGTGAGGGTGGCGCGGCAGCCGGAATCGAGCATTGGCTGCATCGAGCCGCCGCGCGCCTCGAAGCTTTCCATGCGGCACTGGGCGTCGCGGAAGCTCACCCAGGCGCGCTGCGCATCGCGGAGCGTCGCCTCTTCGCCCGGGCCGTCATTGGCGCCGCCCGCGTCGCGCGCATAGTCGCGGTCGGCCTGCTGGGCGCCCGCGACCGCCGTGCGATAGGCGGCGTTGAGCTCGGCATCGGCGCGTTCGAAGTCCTGCTCCGCGCAATAGTTCATTTCCTGCTGCGCCTGCGGATTCGCGCAGTTCCACTGAGGGTCCTGCGCCGAGAGCAGCAGGGCGGCGGCGAAGGCGATCATTGCAGTCTCCCTTGCTGCGGAGCGGCGCGCCGGTCCTGTGGGAGGATCGTCCCGGACCGACAGAAGTCGTCGCTGGCGCCGCGTCTCATTCCGCAGCGGCCCTCGCCGGCTCCGCGCTCGTCATAGCGACGAGGCCCAGCTTCTGGAACAAGGCCGCGTCGGCATCGGCGCCGGCATTGCCGGCGGTCAGCAATTTGTCGCCGGTGAAGATCGAGTTGGCGCCGGCGAGGAAGCAGAGCGCCTGCGTGCTCTCGGACAGGCTCTCGCGGCCGGCGGAAAGGCGGACCATCGCGCGCGGCATTGCGATCCGCGCGACCGCGACGGTGCGCACGAACTCGAGATCGTCGATCTTCGCCAGCGGCGTGCCAGCGAGCATGTCGCCGAGCACCGTCCCCTTCACCGGCACCAGCGCATTGATCGGCACGCTCTCCGGATGCGCGGGCAGGGTGGCGAGCGCATGGAGGAAGCCGATCCGGTCCTCCCTGCTCTCCCCCATCCCGACGATGCCGCCGCAGCAGACCGCCATGCCGGACGCGCGGACATGGCCGAGCGTGTCGAGCCGCTCCTGATAGGTCCGGGTGGTGACGATCGCGCCATAATGTTCGGGCGAGGTGTCGAGATTGTGGTTGTAATAATCGAGGCCGGCTTCGGCGAGCCGGCCGGCCTGGCCGGGGCTCAGCATGCCGAGCGTCATGCAGGTCTCGAGCCCCATCGCCTTTACCCCAGCGACCATCGCGCAGAGCGCGTCCATGTCCCGGTCCTTGGGCTCGCGCCAGGCCGCGCCCATGCAGAACCGCCCCGATCCCGCCGCCTTCGCCTCGGCCGCCGCGGCGAGCACCGTGTCGACGTCCATCAATTTCTCGGCCCTGAGCCCGGTCTTCGCGTGGGCCGACTGGCTGCAATAGCCGCAATCCTCAGGACAGCCGCCGGTCTTGATCGAGAGCAGGGTCGAGAGCTGGATCTCGTTCGGCGCGTGCCAGCGGCGATGGACCTGCTGCGCCTCGTAAAGGAGGTCGAGCAGCGGGAGATCGAACAGCGCACGGATTTCCTCGCGGGTCCAGTCGGTCCTAATCCCCTCCCCTGAAGGGGAGGGGCGATTTACCGAAACGCTCATTCCGCCGCTTCCTCTAGTGGCGGCAGATTGTGCCCGAGCAATTTCAGGACCTCGCCGGCCGCCTCGACCAGGTTGGTGCCGGGGCCGAAGATCGCCTGCACCCCCGCCTCGCGCAGCATGTCGTAATCCTGTGCGGGGATGACCCCGCCGACGACGACCTTGATGTCCGGCCTGCCCATGGCGCGGAGGTGGCCGATCAGCTCGGGTACCAAAGTCTTGTGGCCTGCGGCGAGGCTGGAGGCGCCGACCACGTCCACCTGCTTCTCCACCGCGAGCTTCGCCCCCTCCTCCGGCGTCTGGAAGAGCGGGCCGGGAACGACGTCGAAGCCGAGGTCGGCGAAGGCGGAGGAGACCAGGTTCGCGCCGCGGTCGTGGCCGTCCTGGCCGAGCTTGGCGATGAGCATGCGCGGCTTGCGCCCGAGCCGGCGGGAGATGGCGCCGACGCCGTCGGTCGCGCGCGCCCAGGCGGGATCGTCCGCCCAGGCGCCGCCGTATATGCCCTGGACCGGCGTCGGGACGGTGCCGTAGCGGCCGAACGCGTGCTCCAGGGCCGAGGAGATTTCGCCGAGCGTGCAGCGCGCCCGCGCCGCCTCGATCGAGAGCGCGAGCAGATTGGCCTCGCCCATCGCCCCGTCGCGCAGCGCAGCGAGCGCGGCCTCGGCCTTCGCCGCGTCGCGCCCAGCCTTGACCCGGGCGATGCGGGCGACCTGGCCGGCGCGGACCTTGTCATTGTCGATCTGGAGGATGTCGAGATGCGCCTCCTCGGCGAGGCGGTAGCGGTTGACCCCGACGATCGCTGTCTCGCCCCGGTCGACTTTGGCGGCGCGGGCGGCGGCGGCCTCCTCGATCCGGCGCTTCGGCATGCCCTCGGCAACCGCCTGGGTCATGCCGCCGAGGCCCTCGACCTCCCCGATCAATGCCCAGGCCTTGTCGGCAAGCTCCGCGGTCAGCGCCTCGACATAATAGGAGCCGCCGAGCGGATCAGCCACTTTGGTTAATCCGCTTTCCTCGGCGAGAACCAACTGGGTGTTTCGGGCGATCCGTGCCGAGAAGTCGGTGGGCAGCGCCACCGCCTCGTCGAAGCTGTTCGTGTGCAGCGACTGGGTGCCGCCGAGCACCGCCGCCATCGCCTCGATCGTGGTGCGCATGATGTTGTTCCAGGGGTCCTGCTCGGTCAGCGAGACACCCGAGGTCTGGCAATGGGTGCGCAGCATCTTCGACTTGTCGGACTGCGCGCCGAACCCGGTCATGATCCGGTGCCAGAGCAGCCGCGCCGCGCGCAGCTTCGCCACCTCCATGAAGAAGTTCATGCCGATCGCGAAGAAG
>JAFAZM010000059.1 GCA_019239785.1 Sphingomonadaceae bacterium | reverse complement strand
TGAACATGCCTCTGGTGGACCTGTCGTGGCGCCAGCCGCGCAGCAGGGTAGCTATGCATGGACGGGATAACCGCTGAAAGCATCTAAGCGGGAAGCCTCCCTCAAGATAAGATATCTCAGAGCCGTGGAAGACCACCACGTTGATAGGCCGGATGTGGAAGCGGGGTAACCCGTGGAGCTAACCGGTCCTAATTGCTCTATTCGCGCTTGAGAGTCCGCACTGTCACCGTCAGGATTGGAACGATCCGAACGTGACCGGGCTCAGCAGATAAATCTTCGATTTCTAGATCCCTCGCACGCCGTCTCCATAGCTTGGTGACCATAGCGTCCGTGACCCACCCGATCCCATCCCGAACTCGGCCGTGAAACCGGACAGCGCCGATGGTACTACCGCTTAAGCGTTGGAAGAGTAGGTCGTCGCCAGGCTTTGCAGGCGGCGTGCGCGGTATCGAAAGAACCCATTCACTTTGTCTCCCCCTTCTCGGGGAGAGCAGTTGGCGCGGGGTGGAGCAGCCCGGTAGCTCGTCAGGCTCATAACCTGAAGGTCGCAGGTTCAAATCCTGCCCCCGCAACCAACGCAATTCATTAGCGAGCCAAAGGCGAGCCTAGGAATTGCGTTGCCCCGGACTTGATCCGAGGCCCACCTTCTTCAAAGCCCCGCCTCCCGCGGGGCTTTTTGCGTTTTTGGCCCCGCCGTTCGATCGTGTCGGCCTGGAAGCGCCCACGTCGCCAGTCGGTCCGCCCCCCGGACGGCCTCGGGTGGCGCCGCGGCAATTCCCTTTGCCGCCAATCGCTTCCGCGTGGCGCCGCGCCTCGTCACGCCGGCCCCGGCGCCGCCGGCTGCGCCCCAGGCCAAAGCGAAAAATCCACCCCCATCGCGCTGATTCCGGCAACCTTCTTCTCCCCTCTCGGCAACGCTTGAGATTTCCGCCCGAACATGCTTCATTCCGCGCTCTTCAGACACAGAGGGGGTTGAGATGCTTGAACCGACACCGGGTGAACCGAGCACGTTGATGGGCGGCCCAAGGAAGGGCCTCGTCGAACGGGTCAAAGACATCCTCCTGACGCCGAAAACGGAATGGAACGTCATCGACGCCGAGCCGGCGACGATCGGGAGCATCTATACCTCCTATGTCGTCATCCTCGCTGCGATCGGGCCGATCTGCATGATCATCGGCCAGCAGGTCTTCGGCTACAGCCTGATGGGCGTCAGCTGGAAGCCGCCGATCGCCCTGTCGATTGGGCAGGCGGTCATCTCCTACGTGATGTCGCTGGTCAGCGTCTATGTCAGCGCCCTGATCATCGACGCGCTGGCGCCGAGCTTCGGCGGCACCAAGAACCAGGTGAAGGCGTTCAAGGTCGCCGCTTATTCGGCGACCGCGGCCTGGCTCGCGGGGATCTTCCAGATCATCCCGATGCTCGCGATCCTCGGCATCGTCGGTTTGTACAGCCTCTATTTGCTCTACCTTGGCCTGCCGAGGCTGATGCGCGTCTCCGACGACAAAGCGATTGGCTATACGGTCGTCGTGATCGTCGTTCAGATCGTGCTCTATTTTGTCGTTGCCATGGTGGTTGCGGCGCTGGTCGGCGCCTTCTTCGGTTCGATGATGATGGGCGCCGCTGGCGGCGTTACCATCCGCTAGCCGCCGAACAGATCGGTCTGGACGGCGTCCGTCACGGCGCCGTCCAGCACCGCTCCCTGCGCCCAGGCAAGGTCGGGCGCCAGAAAGCGATCCTTTTCATGGAACGGCACCGCGGCGCGGATCGCCTGATGGGCGCGCGCGAGCGGCGCCGACGTTTGCAGCGGGGCGTGGAAGTCGATCCCCTGCGCCGCGGCCAGCAATTCGATCGCAACCACGCCGGCCGCGTTGCGCGCGATCCGCCGCGCCTTCAGCGCGCCGTGCGTCGCCATCGAGACATGGTCCTCCTGCCCTGCCGAGGTCGGGATGGAATCGGCGCTCGCCGGAAAGGCGAGGCTCTTATTCTCCGAGACCAGGGCCGCAGCGCTGACCTGCAGGATCATGAAGCCCGAATTGACCCCGCTGTCCTCGATCAGGAAGGGCGGCAGGCCGCTCATCTTCGGATCGATGAGCACGGCGGTGCGCCGCTCGGACAATGAGCCCATCTCGCAAAGCGCCATCGCCAGCGTATCGGCGGCGAAGGCGACCGGCTCGGCGTGGAAATTGCCGCCCGAGATCGCCTCGTCCTTCTCGGCGAAGATCAGGGGGTTGTCGCTGACCGCATTGGCCTCGGTGGTCAGGGTGCGGGCGGCGTTGCGGATCAGGTCGAGCGCGGCGCCCATCACCTGCGGCTGGCAGCGGAAGCTGTAGGGGTCCTGCACCTTGGCGCAGTCCAGATGGCTGGCGCCGATCGCGCTGCCCTCGAGCAGGCCGCGCAGCGCAGCGGCGACGTCGATCTGCCCCTGCTGGCCGCGCGCGGCGTGGAGCCGCGGATCGAACGGGGCGATGCTGCCCTTCAGCGCGTCGGTCGAGAGCGCGCCGGCCACCAAAGCCGCGGCGAAGATCCGCTCGGCAGTGAACAGGACGTCGAGCGCGATCGCGGTCGAGACCTGGGTGCCGTTGATCAGCGCCAGGCCCTCCTTCGGCCCAAGCGCCAGCGGCGCCAGGCCGAGCCGCGCCAGCGCCTCCCCGGCCGATAGCGTCTCGCCGTGGAGAACAATCTCGCCCTCGCCGAGCAGAGCCGCGCTCAGATGGGCAAGCGGCGCGAGATCGCCCGAGGCGCCGACCGAGCCTTGGCCTGGGATGATCGGCAGCGCATCCGCTTCGACCAAAGCCAGCAGCCGCTCGACCACGATCCGCCGTACCCCGCTGAAGCCGCGGCCAAGACCGATCGCCTTCAGGATCATCGCCAGCCGCACGATGCGGGGATCGAGCGGCGCGCCGAGGCCGCAGCTGTGCGAGAGGATCAAATTGGTCTGCAGCTCGGCGAGGCGGTCTTCCGGGATTCGGGTGTTGGCGAGGAGGCCGAAACCAGTGTTCACGCCGTAGACGGTGCGGCCGCTGGCCAGGATGCGGGCGATGCTCGCAGCGGAGGCGTCGATCGCGGGCCAGGCATCGGGGTGGAGCTCGGCGGGCGCGCCTCCCCAGACCGCACGCAATTCGGCCAGGCCCACTGTGCCCGGATTGAGCGTGATCATGGCCTCGTCATCCCGGCGAAGGCCGGGATCTCATGACAGGAAGTCTCGGCGGGTCTCCACCAGACCCCGGCCTTCGCCGGGGTGACGAATCTGCGCAGAGGCTTCATGTCCCCACCATCGGCAAATCCAGCCCCTGCTCCCGCGCGCAGTCGATCGCGATCTCATAGCCCGCATCGGCATGCCGCATGACTCCGGTGCCCGGATCGTTCCACAACACCCGCTCCAGCCGCCGTGCCGCTTCCGGCGTGCCGTCGGCGACGATCACCATGCCGGCATGCTGCGAATAGCCCATGCCGACGCCGCCGCCATGGTGGAGCGAGACCCAGGTCGCGCCCGAGGCGGTGTTCAAAAGGGCGTTGAGCAGGGGCCAGTCGGAGACGGCGTCGGAGCCGTCGCGCATCGCCTCGGTCTCGCGATTGGGGCTTGCGACCGAGCCCGAATCGAGATGGTCGCGGCCGATCACCACCGGCGCCTTCAGCTCGCCAGACGCAACCATCTCGTTGAAGGCGAGGCCGAGCCGGTGGCGCTGGCCCAGGCCCACCCAGCATATCCGCGCCGGCAGGCCCTGGAAGGCGATCCGCTCGCGCGCCATGTCGAGCCAGCGGTGGAGGTGCGGATCGTCGGGGATCAATTCCTTCACCCTGGCGTCGGTCCGATAGATGTCCTCGGGATCGCCGGACAAGGCGGCCCAGCGGAACGGGCCGATGCCGCGGCAGAAGAGCGGCCGCACATAGGCCGGGACGAAGCCCGGGAAATCGAAGGCATGAGTGACGCCCTCGTCCTTCGCGACCTGACGGATATTGTTGCCGTAATCGAAGGTCGGCACGCCCATCTCGCGATAGGCGAGCATCGCCTCGACATGGACCGCCATCGAGGCCCGCGCCGCTTCCTCGACCGCCTTGGGATCGCGCTCGCGCAAGTCGAGCCATTTCTCGACGGTCCAGCCGATCGGCAGGTAGCCGTTCACCGGATCGTGCGCGGAGGTCTGGTCGGTGAGAGCGTCCGGGCGGATGCCGCGTTTCACCATCTCCGGCAATATCTCCGCCGCATTGCCGAGCAGCCCCACCGAGATCGGCGCCGGCGAGTCCCGCAGCATCTGCAGCGCCTCGTCGATGCTGGTCGCGCGGTGATCGAGGTAACGCGTCTCCAGCCGCTTCGCGATCCGGCTCTCCTGGCACTCGATCGCGATGCAGTGCGCGCCGGCCATCACCGCGGCGAGCGGCTGCGCGCCGCCCATGCCGCCCAGGCCCGCGGTCAGGATCCAGCGGCCCCTGAGGTCGCCGTCATAATGCTGCCGGCCCATCTCGGCGAAGGTCTCGTAGGTGCCCTGGACGATGCCCTGGGTCCCGATGTAGATCCATGAGCCGGCCGTCATCTGGCCGTACATCATCAACCCCTTGCGATCCAAGAGGTTGAAATGGTCCCAGGTCGCCCAGTGCGGCACCAGGTTCGAATTGGCGATCAGCACGCGCGGCGCGTCTTCATGGGTGCGGAACACGCCTACCGGCTTGCCCGACTGGACGAGCAAAGTCTGATCGCCCTCAAGCCGCTCCAGCGTCTCGACGATCTTGTCGAAGCATTCCCAGTTGCGCGCGGCGCGGCCGATGCCAC
>JAFAZM010000279.1 GCA_019239785.1 Sphingomonadaceae bacterium | reverse complement strand
ATCGAGACCAAGGATTGCGCCTCGACCAGCCAGGCGGCGCGGCTGACCTCGCTGGCCGGCATCGACAGCGCCTATTTCTGGATTTGCGGCCTGATCGCGGCGCTCGGCATCTTCTTCATCCTCTTCCGTCGCACCGTCACCGAGGCGGCGCCGCAGCCGTCGGACGAGGTCGCACGCCGCGGGATCGGCGCGGTGATGGCCGATGCGCTGCGCTCGCGCTGGGCTGTGCTCGGCGGCGCCGCGATCTTCCTCTATGTCGGCGCCGAGGTCGCGATCGGCACGCAAATGGCCTTCTTCCTCCATTCGGACGCGATCTGGGGCCATAGCGACGCGCCGCTCGCCTATCCCCTGATCGGCCATATCATGGGCGACGACGGCATCTTCGGCATCTCCGCCGAGCAGGCGGGCAAGGCGGTCGCGCTCTATTGGGGCGGGGCGATGGTCGGCCGGCTGGTCGGCTCGGCCTTGCTGGCAAGGGTAAAGGCGCCGCGGCTGCTCGCCGCCTTCACCGCGATCGCCTGTGTCATGTGCGCCTATGTCTTCGCGGTCGGCGGCGTCGGCGCCGGCGTGGTCGCGCTCTGCATCGGCCTGTTCAACTCGATCATGTTCCCGGTGATCTTCACGATCACGCTGGAGCGCACGACCGCCAGCGAGGAGGCGACCTCGGGCTTCCTCTGCTTCTCGATCATCGGCGGCGCCGCGATCCCGCCTTTGGTCGGCTACATCTCCGGCATGACCGATTACGTGACCGCCTTCTTCGTCCCCGCGATCTGCTATGCTTTGCTGTGCATCTTCTCGCTGGCCTCGGCCCGGGCGCCCGTGCGACACCGCGCCGAGGATGCGGCGCCGGCGACGGTGCATTAGTGTAGAGGTGATGAGGATGAATGATTGCCTCAAATTCCTCCCCTGCAAGGGGAGGGGGACCGCGAAGCGGGGGAGGGGTGTCAGCGTTCGGGATTGGATCTCCCGCGCTGATACCCCTCCACCACCGCCTTCGGCGGCGGTCCCCCTCCCCCTCAGGGGGAGGATTGATTTGGCTCCAGGACCGTATTGACCCATGGCACGCAAGACGATCGACGACGTGGCGGCGCTGGCGGGCGTTTCGATCAAGACCGTCTCGCGCGTGCTGAACGACGAGCCCAGCGTCCGGCCCGACACGCGCGGCCGCGTCGAGGACGCAATGGCGGCGCTCAACTACCAGCCGAGCCTGCCGGCGCGCAGCCTCGCAGGCCGCCGCTCGAACCTGATCGGCCTGGTCTACGAGAATCCGAGCGCGAACTATGTGTTCGACGTCCAGTCGGGGGCGATGGCGCGCTGCCGCGAGGGCAAGCTCCGCCTGTTCATCCAGTCCTGCAACGGGCTCGGCGACCAATTGCTCGGCGAGGTGCTGGCAATGATCGAGCAGACCCATGTCGACGGGCTGGTCGTCACCCCGCCGCTCTCGGCCAACCGCGCCTTGATCGCCTTGCTCGAGCGGCAGGGCCTGCCCTTCGTCCGGATCGGCCCGGACGAGGAGGATTTCGATTCGCCGGCGGTGGTGATCGACGACGAAGCCGCGGCCGCGGCGATGACCGATTATCTGCTCGACCTCGGCCACGAAAGGATCGGCTTCATCACCGGCCATCCGGAGCATTGCGCCAGCCATTTGCGGAAGCTCGGCTATCGCCAGGCGTTCCGCAAGCGCGGCCGCAAGGCGCCCGAGGACCTCACCGAGCAGGGCTACAACACCGCCGCCTCGGGCCGCGAGGCGGCACTGCTGCTGCTCCGCCGCGCCGACCGGCCGACCGCGATCTTCGCCTCGAACGACGACATGGCGGCCGGCGTCGTCCTCGCCGCGCATGAGCTCGGCCTGGAAGTGCCGCGCGACCTCTCGGTCGCCGGCTATGACGACACCCAGCTCGCCCGGATCGTCTGGCCGACGCTCACCACCATCCACCAGCCGACCTACAACATGTCGCATTGCGCGACCGGCCTTTTGATCGACCTCATCCGGGGCAATGACGTGCCGCGAGTCACCCGCCTCGATTTCACCATGCAGAAAAGGGGCTCGACCGCGCCGCCGCTTTAGGCGGGCCGATCGCGCGTGCTTTTTCATAACTTTCGTTGACAGCGCTGTCCTGATCGAATTGGGCAAGGGAGCCGGACGCAGATGGAGCTTATTGGACGATGACGGGTTCCTCCATCATCTCATTCCCTGGAGGAGGGTCATCACCCATGCCGAGAGCCGCGGCCTCTTTACGCCACGCGCCCGAGGAACTCGCCCTGGTCGCCGACATCGGCGGCACCAATGCCCGTTTCGCGCTCGCGTCGCTCGACGATCCCGGCCACGCGATCCACGAGGCGCGCTGGCCGGTCGAGGATTTCGACAGCCTTGCCGAGGCGGCCGACGCCTATCTGAAGGAGAAGGCGCCCGGCGGCGGCATCCGCTTCGGCATGGTCGCGGTCGCCAGCCCCGCCAATGAGGATGTGATCAAGGTCACCAATTCCGCCTGGCATTTCTCGCTCGAGGAGACGCGGCGGGCGCTCGGCTTCGACGCGCTCTACGCGATCAACGATTTCGCCGCGAACAGCTGGGCGATCGCCGAGCTCGGCGACCGCCAGTTCACCGCGCTCGGCGGACCGGCGAAGCGGCCGGAGGGGCAGGGGACCTTCGCCGTCGTCGGCCCCGGCACCGGCCTCGGCGTCGGCGCGATCCTGCGCGGCGGCGGCGGCACCGCGGTGATCTCAAGCGAAGGCGGCCATGTCGATTTTGCGCCGGTCAGCGACGAGGAGATCCAGATCCTCGCCTGGCTGCGCGAACGCTATCACCGCGTCTCCTACGAGCGCCTGCTCTGCGGCCCCGGCCTGCTCAACATCTACCATGCGATCGGCGGCAGCGAGGCGGTGACCACGCCCGAGCAGGTCACTGGCGCCGGGGGGGACGAACTGGCGGCGCGCGCGATCCGCATCTTCTGCGAGGTGCTCGGCAGCTTCGCCGGCAATGCCGCGCTCACCTTCGGCGCCTGGGGCGGCGTCTATGTCGCCGGCAATCTGCTGCAGGCGATGCGCGACGAGCTGGTCCAGGGCGGCTTCCGCACCCGCTTCGACGACAAGGGCCGGTTCGGCAAGGAGCTGGCGAAGGTGCCGACCTTGCTGGTAGACGAGCCGGCGCTGGGGCTGATCGGAGCGGCGGCGGCATTGAGGCATCGGGTCGGGGGCTGATCGCATGGACATGGGGGAGGTGTTCGCGGCCGGACGGGTGATCCCCGTGGTCCAGCTCGACGATGCGGACGACGCGGTGCCGATGGCGCGCGCTTTGCTTGCCGGTGGGATCAGGACGGTCGAGATCACCCTGCGCACGCCGGCCGCGCTCGACGCGATCCGCGCCGTCGCCGCCGAGGTGCCGGAGATCGCCGCCGGCGCCGGCACCCTGCTCAATCCGGCCGATCTCGACGCGGCCCAGGCGGCAGGCGCCGCCTTCTTCGTCTCGCCCGGACTGACGCCGGACCTGCTCGCGGCGGCGGCGCAGCGAGGTCTCGCCTATCTCCCGGGCGCCGCGACCGCGGCCGAGCTGATGCTTGCGCTCGATCATGGCTTCTCGCGGCTCAAATTCTTCCCGGCCGCGCCGCTTGGGGCGGATACGATCAAGTCGTTCGCCGGGCCGTTTCCGCAGGTCCGGTTCTGCACCACCGGCGGGATCAGCCGCGACAATGCCAAGGATTTCCTGGCGCTGCCGAACGTGGACTGCGTCGGCGCGAGCTGGATCGTGACCGCGGCCGCGCTCGACGCGAAGGATTGGGCCGCGATCGAGGCGAACGCGCGCTTCGCGGCGGGGCTTTGAGCCCGATCCGCACCGGCCTGATCGGCCACGGCCTTGGCGGCCGCGCCTTTCACGAGCCTTTGATCAGGGCGACGCCGCGCCTCGCGCTCGCGGGCATCGCCACCACGCGCTCGAACCCCGATCCCGCCGGCCTGATCGCCGACCCGGAGATCGGCCTGATCGTCATCTCGACCCCGAACGTCACCCATTATCCGCTGGCCAGAGCGGCGCTCGAGGCCGGCAAGCATGTCGTGATCGACAAGCCGTTCACGGTCACGCTGGACGAGGCCGACGAACTGATCGCGCTCGCCAAAGCGCAGCAGCGCGTGCTGACGATCTTCCACAACCGCCGCTGGGACGGCGACTTCCTGACCGTCCGCAAGCTGCTGGCGAGCGGCGTGCTCGGTGAATTGCTGCGCTACGAGTCGCATTGGGATCGCTTCCGGCCGGCGATCAAGCCGGGCTGGAAGGAGCAGGCCGCGCCGGGCGCCGGCGTGCTCAGCGACCTCGGCCCGCACCTGGTCGACCAGGCCCTGCTGCTGTTCGGCGAGCCGGACTGGCTCGTGGGCGACGTGGAGCGGCAGCGTGCGGGCACCGAGGTCGAGGATTATTTCGCGGTCACATTTGGCTATGGCCGCAAGCGGGCGATCCTGACCTCGTCCCTGCTTGCCGCGGCGCCGCGGCCGCGCTTCGCGCTGCACGGCACCCTTGGCAGCTTCGTCAAACATGGCCTCGATCCGCAGGAGCCGCAGGCCCAGGCGGGAATGATGCCCGACGATCCGGCCTTCGGCGTCGAGGACGAACGCTGGCACGGCATTCTCACCCGGGCCGACGGCAGCACCGAGCCGATCCCGACCGAGCGCGGCAACTATCTCGCCTTTTACGAAGGCGTCGCCGCCGCCATCCTTGACGGGGCGCCGGTGCCGGTGGAGCCGGCCGACGCCAGAGCGGGGCTGGAGATCATCGACCAGGTAAGAGCGAGCGCCCGCGAATAAAGTCCTCCATATTTGGAAAGCCCTGATCGGGAAGCCCGCTGCCGAGCCAGGGCCAGGTCACTCGTTCCCTTTTGAAGGTCGTTCACAGTTGCGGATCGTAGTAAATGTCCGATTCCATCCCCGCTGGGTGCAGTTCGTAGAAATATTGATGACGTTCGCTGAAATAGAGTCCCTTCGGCTGCAGAGTCGAAGTAATGAACAGTCGGGCGATCCCGCTTCGGGGAGTGCCCGTGCAAATGTCTAACCCTCGGATGGTGGGCCTGCGGATTAGCGTAAAAAAGGATGTTCGTCATGAAGAAGACTTTGACGCTCGCGTGCTTTGTCGCCACCCTGGTCCTCGGCATCGGCGCCGGCCCGGCCGCCGCCAGCCGCGTCGACGGCGGCCAGCCCGCCGACTCCTGCACGCACTGGTACGAGCTCTGCACCTACATCTGACGCGCGAGGCTGCGGCCGGGCGCCTCTCCCCCTTCGCGGGGAGGGGCGCTTGCGCGTTTTAGAGCGGCGTGCGTTAATCCTGACTCGCTCATCCTGAGTAGCCGGTGAGCTTGTCGAACCGGCGTATCGAAGGACGCACGACATTCGAGCAGTCCTTCGATACGGGCCCCTTCGACTGCCTGCAAGGCAGGCGCTCAGGACATGCTTCGCCAGGCTCAGTCCCTACTCAGGATGAGCGATGTGGTGCGCATTTAAGGCACGCCGCTTCAGCGGGCACCGTGCGCGCGCGCAAGCCGCGGCGGGTGCCAGCCGGCCGGCAGGCGCCGCGCCGGCAGCCTGACCGTCACCGTTTGGCGCAGGTCGCGCGAGGAGGCGCCGAGCATCACCCGATAGGCGCCCGCCGCCACGTTCCACTGGCCGCCGCGGAACACCGCCAGCAGCCGCGGATCGACGGTCAGCGTCACCCTTTGCTGCGCACCCGGCGCGAGCCGGAGCTTGGTGAAGGCGCCGAGCCGCTTCGGCGCCTCCCAGCCGCCCACCTCCGGCCCGACATAGATTTGCGGCACGACCGCGCCGGCGACGCGGCCGGTGTTGCGCACGGTGAAGCTGACACTGAGCTCGCCCCCGCGCACCGCGGCGCTGAGCCCGCCATAATCGAAGTCGGTGTAGGAGAGGCCGTGGCCGAAGGCGAAGAGCGGAGCAATTCCCCGCGCCTCGTACCAGCGATAGCCCACCGCGGCGCCTTCCGAATAATTCACCTCGATCGGCTGCTGCTCCGTGAAGCCGATCCCATCGACCGCGCGGCGCGGCAGCTGGCTCTCGTCGCGCGGGAAGCTGACCGGCAGATGGCCCGACGGATTGACCCGGCCGAACAGCAGGCCGGCGATCGCCGGGCCGCCGTTCGTGCCCGGATACCAGACCTCGAGCACGCCCGGCACGCGATCGAGCCAGGGCATCAGCACGGGCCCGCCCGTCTCCAGCACGACGACGCTGCGCGGATTGGCGGCCGCGACCGCGGCGATCGTCGCGTCCTGGCGGTCGGGCAGGGTGAGGGAGGTGTCGATCGATTCCGAGGTCCATTGATGGGCGAAGACGATGGCGACGTCGCTTTCGCGGGCCAGCCGCGCCGCCTCCTCCGGGTCGTCGCCGCTGGCGAAGCGCAGGTTCGCGTGCGGCGCCTGCGCCCGGATCGCCGCCAGCGGCGAGGAGGGATAATAGACGACCGGCCCCGGCCAGCCGGTCGGCGCGATCCCCGGCGCGGCATTGCCGCCGACCGGATAGACCTGGCTCGAGCCGCCGCCCGAGAGCACCCCGACATCGGCATGGCTGCCGATGATCGCGATGCTGCGCAGGTTCGGCGAGAGCGGCAGGATGCGGCCGTCATTCTTCAGCAGCACCGCCCCGGCCTCGGCGGCGGCACGGGTGATTGCGGCATGGGCGGCCATGTCGATCGCCCCGGGCTGGACCGGATGGTCGACCAGCCCGTGCGCGAACATCGAGCGCAATATGCGGTGCGCCATCTCGTTCAGCCGCGCCTCGGAGACCTGGCCGCCGGCGATCGCCGCGCGGAGTGGCTCGCGGAAATAGGGCTGGTCGTCGAACGGATAGCCGGAATCCTGGTCGAGCCCGGCATTGGCGGCGGCAACGGTGCTGTGGGTCGCGCCCCAATCCGACATCACATAGCCCGGCCAGCGCCAGTCGCGGCGCAGCACCTCGGTGAGCAGCCAGGGATTCTCGCAGGCATGGAGATGCTCGACCTGGTTGTAGGCGCACATCACCGAGCCGGGGTCGCCATGCTCGATGCCGATCTGGAAGGCGAGCAAGTCGGACATCCGCGCCGCGTCGCGGTCGACGGTCACGTTCAGCCGGCCGCGCCCGGTCTCCTGGTCGTTCAGCGCATAATGCTTGATCGTCGAGACGATGTGGTTGGACTGGATGCCGCGGATCGCATTGCCGATGATCGTGCCGGCGAGCAGCGGGTCCTCGCCGCCATATTCGAAATTGCGGCCGTTGCGCGGCTCGCGCACCAGGTCGACGCCGCCGGCGAGCATCACGTTGAAGCCGGATGAGCGCGCCTCCGAACCGATCATCGCGCCGCCGCGGAAGGCGACGTCCGGATCCCAGGAGGCGGCGAGCGCCATGCCGGAGGGAAGGGCGGTGCGCTCGCGCTTCTCCGGGGCGCCGCCCTGGGTGGCCACGCCGACGCCGGCATCGGTCTGCCATTGCGGCGGGATATGGAGCCGCGGGATGCCGGGCACGTAGCCGGCGGCGCCCGGGCGCCCTTCCGCCGGCGCGGTGAAGCGGCGGGGCGGGAAGTCGGTCGAGAAATAGCCGAAGACCAGGGTGAGCTTCTCGTCGCGGGTCATCTGGCCGAGCGCCAGATCGGCGCGCCGGTCGGGCGACAAGGAGGGGTTCAGCCAGGGCTGCGCGCCGGCCGGCGCTTCGGCGCGGGCGCCGGTCGCAAGCATCGCCGCCGATGCCGCCAGCGCGGCCAACAAAACCCTCCTGCCCATCCTTTTCCTCCCGAGACCGGCGGCTTGTGCCGCGCGTTTTCACGAGTGTAGCGCCGAAATGGCAGCGCTGTCATCCCTGCGTCTTGACACTCGGGGGTCCAAGGTGAATGTGAGCGCTAACACAAAATATGGGGCGGAGCTTGGGAGACCAGATGCGGGGCGCGATTCTGCCCGCCGATTCCGATCAGGCCGTGCTCGCCGGGCGCCTCGACCTCGGCGAGGGACCGACTCCGGTGCTGATCCGGGGCGGCATGGTCGAGGACGTCTCCGCCGCCGCGCCCACCGTCTCCGACCTGCTCGAGCGCGACGATCCCGCCGCGGTCCGGGGCCGCCCGCTCTTTGCCGCGGCCGAGCTCGCCGATCGGGGCCCGTTGCTCGCGCCGGTCGACCTGCAGGCGATCAAGGCGTGCGGCGTCACCTTCGCGGTCTCAGCGATCGAGCGGGTGATCGAGGAGGCGGCGCGCGGCGACATGGACGCGGCCGCGGCGGTGCGCGGCCGGCTGGAGGCGCGCGTCGGCGCCGGCATCCGCTCGGTCGTTCCCGGCACGCCCGAAGCGGCCTCGCTGAAGGCCGCCCTGGTCGAGGACGGCATGTGGTCGCAATATCTGGAGGTCGCGATCGGGCCGGACGCGGAGGTCTTCACCAAGACGGCGGTGCTTGCGAGCGTCGGCTGGGGCGCAGAGATCGGCGTCCGCTCGGATTCGGGCTGGAACAATCCGGAGCCGGAGATCGTCCTCGTCACCAACTCGAAGGGCCGCATCGCCGGCGCCGCGCTCGGCAACGACGTGAACCTCCGCGATTTCGAAGGACGCAGCGCATTGCTGCTCGGCAAGGCCAAGGACAACAATGCCTCCTGCGCGATCGGCCCGTTCATCCGCCTGTTCGACGACGGCTTCACGATGGACGACGTCCGCGCCGCGGAGCTCGACCTGGTGATCGAGGGGCCCGAAGGCTACCGGCTCGACGGCCACAGCTCGATGGTGCAGATCAGCCGGGATCCCGAGGAACTGGTTCGCCAGGCGCGCAGCGAGCATCATTATCCGGACGGCTTCGCCCTCTTCCTCGGCACCTTGTTCGCGCCGGTCCAGGACCGCGACGAGCCGGGCAGGGGCTTCACCCACAAGGTCGGCGACGTCGTCACCATCTCGACGCCGAAGCTCGGCACGCTGGTCAACCGGGTGACCACGTCGGACCGCGCGCCGGCCTGGACTTTCGGGATCGGTGCGCTGATGCGCAACCTTGCCGAAAGGGGGCTGCTGGACATCGGGGGCGGTGCTGGAGACGGGCATGACTGACGCACTCACCCATTATATCAACGGCGAAGCGGTCTCGGCCGACGCGCCCGGCAGCAGCCTCAATCCGTCCAACACCGAGGACGTGGTCGCCCGCTATCCGCGCGCCGGCGCGGCCGAGGTCGACGCCGTGGCCAAGGCCGCCCGCGCCGCCTTCCCCGCCTGGTCGGAGGCCTCGCCGGAGGTGCGCTCAGACCTGCTCGACAAGGTCGGCGCGACGATCATGGCGCGGGCCAAGGAGCTCGGACAGCTGCTCTCCCGCGAGGAGGGCAAGACCCTGCCCGAAGGCACTGGCGAGGTGATGCGCGCGGCGCGCATCTTCAAATATTTCGCCGGCGAGGCGCTGCGCCGCCACGGCCAGACCCTCGAATCGACCCGCCCCGGCCTCGACGTCTCCACCCATCGCGAGGCGGTCGGCGTGTTCGGCCTGATCACGCCGTGGAACTTCCCGATCGCGATCCCCGCCTGGAAGACGGCGCCGGCTCTGGCCTTCGGCAATACGGTGGTGCTGAAGCCGGCCAGCCCGACGCCGGCCATCGCCCATGCCCTCGCCGCGATCATCCACGAATGCGGCGCGCCCCCGGGCGTGTTCAACTTCGTGATCGGCGAAGGCGGCGTCGGCTCGGCGATCGTCGACCATCCCGAGATCGACGGCATCTCCTTCACCGGATCGCAGGCGGTGGGGGCGAAGGTCGCCGAGGCGGCGATCAGGCGCCAAGCGCGGGTCCAGCTCGAAATGGGCGGCAAGAATCCGCTGGTCGTGCTCGACGACGCCGATCTCGAGCGCGCGGTGACCTGCGCGATCGACGGCGCCTTCTACGGCACCGGCCAGCGCTGCACCGCCTCGTCGCGGGTGATCGTCACCGAGAACATCCACGACCGCTTCGTCGAAGCGCTCGCCGAACGCGCGAAGGCGCTGAAGGTGGGCGACGCGCTCGATCCCTCCACCCAGATCGGCCCGGCGGTCAGCCAGGACCAGCTCGAGCAGAATTTGCGCTACGTGAAGATCGCGACCGACGAGGGCGGCAAATTGCTGACCGGCGGCGAGCCCCTGAGCCTCACCAACCCCGGTTACTTCATGTCGCCGGCGGTGATCGCCGACACCGCGCCGGACATGCGGATCAATTGCGAGGAGGTGTTCGGCCCGGTGGTCAGCACCGTCCGCGTCCGCGACTACGAGGAGGCGCTGGAGATCGCCAATCGCGGCCAGTTCGGCCTTTCCGCCGGCATCGTCACCAACTCGCTGCACCATGCCCGCCATTTCCGCCGCAACGTCCGCGCCGGCATGGTGATGGTGAACCTGCCGACCGCCGGGGTGGACTATCACGTGCCGTTCGGGGGAACGCGCAAATCGTCCTACGGCGCGCGCGAGCAGGGCTTCGCGGCGGTCGAATTTTATACCCAGATCAAAACCGTTTACGTGGGGGGTTGAACAAGTTGAGCGAACTCCTTCCGGCCGAGCAAAGGGCCGTCTATCCGAGCCTCAGTGGCAAGAGGGTGCTGATCACCGGCGGCGGCTCGGGCATCGGCGGCGGCCTGGTCCGCGAATTCTGCCGGCAGGGCGCCGACGTCACCTATTTCGATCTCGCCCCGGGCAAGGACAAGCCGGCTTATTTCCACCAGGTCGACCTCACCGACATCCCGGCGACCCAGGCGGCGATCGCGAAGCTGATCGAGGAAGGCGGCGCCTTCGACGTCCTCGTCAACAACGCCGCCAATGACGACCGCCACAAGATCGAGGAGGTCACCGAGGCCTATTGGAACGACCGGATCAACGTGAATCTGCGCCACCATTTCTTCTGCTCGCAGGCGGTGATCCCGGCGATGAAGGCGAAGGGCGGCGGGGTCATCGTCAACCTGGGCTCGATCTCTTGGCATCTCGGCATCAAGGAGCTCGCCATCTACCAGACCGCCAAGGCAGCAATCGAGGGCCTGACCCGCGCGCTCGCCCGTGAATATGGCGAGGACGATATCCGCGTGACCTGTGTCGTGCCGGGCAACGTCCGCACGCCGCGCCAGCTCAAATGGTACACGCCGGAGGGGGAGGCCGAGATCGTCGCCCAGCAGGCCTTGAAGGGCAGGCTGATCCCGGAGGATATCGCAGCGATGGTGCTCTTCCTCGCTTCGGACGACGCCCGCCTGATCACCGGCCACGAATATTTCGTCGACGCGGGCTGGCGCTGATGACCGGCACGCCGGTCAGCGTCTGCGACGTCCACGCCGTCCTTGGCGAGGGCCCGGTCTGGATCGAGCGCGACGAGGCGCTCTGGTTCGTCGACATCAAGCGGCACAAGGTCCACCGTTTCGATCCCGCCGGCGCGCTGTTCAGCTGGGAGGCGCCGCGCCAGGTCGGCTGGATCCTGCCCGCCGACGACGGCGCCATGGTCGCCGGGCTGCAGGACGGCCTCTACCGCTTCGATCCGGCGAGCGGCGATTTCAGCCGCTTCGCCGAGGTCGAGCCCGACCGGCCCGGCAACCGGCTGAACGACGCCGCCACCGACCCCAAGGGCCGGATCTGGTTCGGCTCGATGGACGACGGCGAGGCGGCGATCACCGGCCGCTTCTACTGCTTCGATCGCGGCACGATCGCCGACACCGCCCTCGCGCCGGTCGCGATCACCAACGGGCCGGCGCTCTCGCCCGACGGCCGTCTCCTCTACCACACGGACACGCTCGGCCGGGTGATCCACGTCGCCGACGTGGCCGAGGAGGGCAGCCTCGGCCCGGCGCGCGAGTTCGTCCGCTTCGGCGCCGGCGACGGCTATCCTGACGGCCCGATCGTGGACGCGGAAGGCTGCGTCTGGACCGGCCTCTATGCCGGCTGGGAGGCCCGCCGCTACGCGCCCGACGGCCGCCTGCTGGAGAGCGTCCGCTTCCCGGTCGCCAACATCACCAAGCTCGCCTTCGGCGGCCCGAATTTGCGCACCCTCTATGCGACCACCGCCGCCAAGGGGCTGAGCGAGGCGGAGCTTGCCGCCCAGCCCGAGGCCGGCAATCTCTTCGCCTTCGAAGCCGACGTCGCCGGGGTGCCGGTGACTCCGGTCGCGCTCTGATGCGCTGGCTGGCCGCCGCCCTGCTGCTCGCTTCATCGGCGGCACAGGCGGCGCCGGTGCTGAACCCCATCTTCGCCGATCATGGCGTGCTTCAGAGCGGCCGCCCGATCTCCGTCTGGGGCACCGCAAGCCCGGGCGAGCAGGTGAACGTGACGCTCGGCTCCGGCAGCGCCTCGGCCACCGCCGACCGCGCCGGCGCCTGGCACGTGCGCCTGCCGGCGATGCAGGCCGGCGGCCCCTACGCGCTGGCCGCAAGCAGCGCCTCGGGCCGCGCGGTGGCGAACGACGTGCTGGTCGGCGACGTCTGGCTCTGCTCGGGCCAGTCGAACATGGAGCTGCAGGTCTCCCGCGCGCTCAACTCCTACAACGACACCCAGTCGGCGAACGACCCGGAGCTGCGCATCCTCACCGTCCCGCGCCGCACCGCCGGCGCGCCGCAGACGGCGATCCCCGGCCTGGCCTGGCAGGCGGTGACGCCCGGCACAATCGGCGATTTCTCGGCCGCCTGCTATTACATGGTCCGCGAGCTGCGCGGCGCGCAGCGCGCGCCGATGGGGGCGATCGCCGATAGCTGGGGCGGCACCCAGATCCGCTCCTGGATGGACGACGCCTCGATCGCCGCGATCGGCGACGACGATGCGCGCCTGTTCGCGCTCGGCCGCCGCGATCCCGCCGGCGCCAATGCCCGCTTCGGCGAGATCTGGGGCGCCTGGTGGCGGACGCATAGCGGCGATGCGCCGGGCGCCGAGCCCTGGCATGCGAGCGACCGCCTGCATTGGACCCCGGTTCCGGCGATGACCTATTGGGAGCAATGGGGCGATCCCAATTTCGCAAGCTTCAACGGCATGGTCTGGATGCGGGCGCGCGTCACCCTGAGCGCCGCGGAGGCGGCGCAGGCGGCGACCCTCTCGCTCGGCGTGATCGACGAGCTCGACCAGAGCTTCGTCAACGGCGTCGCGGTGGGCAACCGCTACAGCTGGGAGGCGCCGCGCGATTACGCGGTGCCGCGCGGCCTGCTTCATGCCGGGGTGAACGAGATCCTCGTCAACATCTTCGACGGTTCGGGCGCCGGGGGCTTTGCAGGCCCGGCCGAGCGGCTGCATCTGACCCTGGCCGACGGCAGCGTGAAGCCGCTCACCGGCTGGGAATATTCGGTCGCGCATGTGAACGACTCGCCGCCCCGCGCGCCCTGGGACGAGGCGATGGGCCTCACCGCCATCTATAACGGCATGATCGCGCCGCTCGGCGATTACGGGCTCAGCGGCGTCGCCTGGTATCAGGGCGAGGCGGACGTCGGCCTGCCGGGCTCCTATGCCGACCGGCTCGGCGCGATGATGGCGACCTGGCGCCGGCAGTTCGGCCGGCCGGACCTGCCCTTCCTGATCGTCAGCCTCGCCAATTTCGGCCCGTTCGCGATCCATCCGGTGGAGAGCGGCTGGGCGGCGTTGCGCGAGCAGCAGCGCCTCGCCGTCGCCCGCGATCCGCATGCGGCGCTGGCGATCGCGATGGACCTGGGCGAGCGGCTGGACATCCATCCCGGCAACAAGCAGGAGGTCGGCCGCCGCCTCGCCCGCGGCGCGCGCCTGCTCGCTTACGGCGCGCACGAGCCGATGGGGCCGGAGGTCGCCCACGCGGCGCGGACGCCGAACGGGATCGTCGTGACTTTCTCCGGCGTGACCGGCGCGCTGCACAGCTGGAGCAGCAATGTCGTCACCGCGCTCGAGCTGTGCGGCCCGACGCCGCAAAGCTGCCGCTACGTCGAGGGCAGGGCCGACGGCAGCAGCGTCCGCATCCCGGACGACGGCCGCCCGGCCACCCGCGTCCGCTACGGCTGGGCCGACAGCCCGGTCACCAACCTCTACGACGAGGTTCCACTCCCGGTGGGGCCGTTCGAGGTGCAGATCAACTGAGTGGACCGCAACCGGCGTATCGAAGGACGCAAGAGTCCTTCGATACGGGCCTTCGACTTCGCTCAGTCCCTACTCAGGATGAGCGGAAGCTATCGAAGGCCGCTACCCCACCGTCACCGTGACCGGCAGGGAGGCGATGCCGTTCGCCACCACCACCAGGGTCGCCTGCCCTGTCTCCGCATTGGCGGGCACGTCGAAATGGGTGGTCACCGGCAGATTGCCCGTCGCCACGCCCATCGAGCTGTGATCGTGGGTGCGCGCGTAGAAGACGTGGCCGGTCGCATTGTTGGTAAGGCGCACCAGCGGATAATTGGTCGCCGAGGTCAGCTCGTCGCCGACCGCGGCGGCCTCGCTGAGCCCGTTCAGCTGCGTGCCGGTCAGCGTGTAGCTCTGGCCGCGGACGACATTGGTCGGCGCATTGGTGATGGTCGGCGCCCAGCCGCCGAGCGGCGTTCCCAGCGGGTTGTAGACTCGCGCCAATATGTTGAGCGACGGCGTCAGCACCAGCACCTGTCCCGACGGCAGCGGCAGCAGGAAGACGGGGACGCCGCCATTGCCGCCGGCCGGCGCCGCGACCGTGATCCGGAAATTGGTCCCGTCGAACTCGTAGAGCGCGCCGCTCGCGCCCGCGACCAGTACGTTGCCGCTCGGCAGCAAGGCCGCCGGCGCATCGTCGGCGTCGTCCGCGGCCGGGAAATCGGGGCCCACCGTCCAGGTCCCGGCCGCATCGGGATTCGCCCCCGGGCGGTAGATCGCCGTGTGCGCCGGCCCGGAGACGGAGGCGCCGGTGGCGAACACGCTGCCGTCCGGGCGCAGGATCGCGGGGCCGATCTCGCCCGGCGGGAAATAGGTGCCGGTCGGACCCGGTCCGTAGGTGATTCCGCCGACCGTCTGCACCGGCGCGGGCCCATAGGTCAGCCCGCCCGGGGACCCGGTCGGCGAGGTCAGGGTCACCGCCGTCGGCCCGTCCTGGACCCAGGCGTCGCGCGCCGGGACATAATGTTCCGATTGCGGCTTGGTGGTGAGGTCGATGGTGAGGACGCTGCCGCCCGGCAACAGGGTGAAGCCTTCCTCCGCGAAGACGTCGTTCTTCCCCGTCCCCGCGAGCGCCGTCCAGGTCAGGGTGGCGGGATCGAGCGACCACATGCTCCGGTTCAGCTTGCTGCCGAAGATGAAGCGGCCGTTCGGCAGCACCGCCGAGGGCACGTCGCCGATATAGGGCGTGCCCGGCGGCGGCGGGATCATCGTCCAGCGGTCGGCGACCGGATCGTAGATCGCCGACATGTTGGTCAGCGCGGTCGGGCCGAAGGGCAGACGGTAATCGTCCTGATTATATTCGCCCCCGACGAAGAGGACGCGGCCGTCGGCGAGCACGGCTTCCCCCGAGGCGTAAGGCGCATAGCCGGCGGGCGGCGAAGCGAGCCGCGTCCAGGTGCCGGCCGCATAATTGCCGCTGGCGTCCGGAGTCAGCTTGTAGAAGTCGGCGGCGCTCGGGCCGCCCGGCGTTCCGGTGGGATTGGCCTGGACCATCACGCTGCCGTCGGTCAGCAGCATCGCCAGATCGAGGCCCACCGGCGGCTGGTTGGTCAGCGCCGTGAGCGTTGGGGTCGGCGTGGGCGTGGGCGTCGGGGTCGGCGGCGGCGCGGTCGAGCCGGTACTGCCGCCGCCGCCGCCGCAGCCGGATACCAGCAAGGAGGTGCAGGAAAGCAGAACGAAGAGAGATCGCCCGAAACGCCGCATCGACGAGGCTCCAATCCCACCGCTGCCGAGGAAATCACATCCGCCGCCGCTGGGCAAGGGCCATCCTCTTGAAATCATCGGCGCGCCGGTGCGGTCCTCGCCGCGCGGCGCCCAGCGGCACCGCGGACATCCTCATTCGCGCGAAGTCGAAGACCAGCAGGCGCAGCCGGCGGATGACGTCGTCACCGAAGCGCGCGACCTTCTCCTGGCTTTCCTGGATCGGCACGCGGCCGAGCGTCACCCGTGCGCCGCCGATCGTCGCGACGAACCGGGGCAGCTCTTCGAGCTGCTCGGCGATCGTGCCGCCTGCGCCGGCGGTGTGGACCTCGCGCCGGATCGCCGCCGCGCGGACCGCGGGGCGGAGCAGCGCCCCGCCTTCGCGATAGAGATAGGAATGGGTGGCGCCGCTGTCGAAATGGGCGCCGAACAGGCCGCGGGCGGTCGCGAACGGCACGCCGAGGCCGTCGTCGTGCCAATAGATGGGCGCGGAGGCGGGCCGGATTCGCGGCGCATCCTCGCCGAGCGCGAGCCGCGCGCCACCGTCCAGCCAGGCCATCCGTCCGAAGGCGGCGAAAACCGGCAGGCTCAATATGCCCGGGATCATGCGCCGCGGACCGTCAGGCCCGAGCGCGAGGCTCAGCCTTTCGTCCGGAAGGACCAGTACCGGCACGCTCTGGACGATCGCATCGCCGATCCGGAGCACGTCGATCACGCCGACCCGGCCGACCACGTCGGCAGTCGTGGTGCCCACGTTGATCCCCGACCCTACGTAACGGACGCCGAGCCTGTCGGCATTGCTTTGCGGCAACACGCTCACCTCGGCGCCGGTGTCGATGAACCAGTCGAGGGTCACGCCGTTCACCGTGACCGGTCCGCTCCGGCTGCCGAGGAAGTTCGTCTCGAGTGCGATCGTTGCGCTGCCCGTGGCGCGGATCGGCAGGGTTTCCGTCAAGGCTCCGGCCATTCCCGCGTCGTCGTCCCCGGTCCGGTGCTCGGATGAAAGCGCCTGCCCGGCTTGGCAGGCCCGTGCGCGCAGGGCGTGCCAGGAGCGCACGCCGAACAGCTCGCACAGCCGGTGATAGAGCAGACGGCGCAGCTCCGCCGGCGCCGCCGGATTGGCGTCGAGCCAGAGCTGGATCGCGGCCTCCGCGCCCGGTGTCCCGAACATCGCCGCGCGCTCCAGCGCCTGCGGCGAGCCCGGCGCCGGCGCCGGTCCATAAGGATTGATTTCCGCGCCCTCGACGCTCCCGCCGGAGAGACCTGCCAGCAGCACCGCCAGGAAAATAGGAAAACGCATGCACATGCCTCCCGCTGTCCACTCCAAAGTGGCTGGGGCGGGGCCGAGGGTTGCATGAGCGGATCGCATGACGCCCGTCGAGGCGATGCAACCTTTCGACGAAGACGCGTCACCAATCACATGAATCAGAATGCAACGAGGCAGACATGGCCGCATTCCTCTTCGCCCTCGCCGGGCTGCTCGCGTCGCCAACCCCGGTCGAGCTCGGGCCGGCCGAAGAGGTCGCGCTGGCGGCCAGCGCCGCGCCGGCGGACCTGGCGCGGGGCGCCGGCGTCTATCGGCTCGGCGCGGCGGGCTACGAGCTGGTCCGGCCGTCCGCGAACGGCTTCTACTGCCTGGTCGGCCGCGATCCCGAGCAGGGCATCGCCCCGGCCTGCTACGATGCGGAGGGCGCCGCGACCGTGATGCAGGCGCAATTGCTGCGCGGCGCGCTGCTGCGGCGGGGCTTGGCCGACGCCGAGATCGAGCAGGAGATCGCAGCGCGCTATCGCGACGGCCGGCTGCTCGCCCCTCGCCGTGCCGGGGTCGCCTATATGCTGTCGCACCGCTTCAGCCGCTACGACGCGCGCCGCGGGCGCCGCACCTGCGTGTTTCCGCCCCATGTGATGATCTATGCGCCCTACCGGACCAATGAAGAGATCGGCAACGGCCCCGGCGACCGCGGCAGCCTGACTCAGCCCTGGATCCTGCACGAAGGCGCGCCGGACGCCTACATCATCGTAGCGATGGCGCACGGCCGGGCGGCCCGTTGCGAATGAACCGGCCCGCCTGGAGCGCGCGGGCGTGAGCCTGAGACTGTTCGGCCGGGCGGCCGCCACTTCGGAGCGTTCGGACTTCGAGCTGCTCAACCTGTTCCTCGTGCGGCGGGGCGAGGCGGAGTTCCGCATCCTCTATCGCCGCCACACGCCCCGGATGCGCGAAGTCTCCAGGCGGCTGGTCGGGGGCGCCGCCAGCGCCGCGGAGGACGTCACCCAGGAGGCCTGGCTGCGCGCCGTCCGTGCGATCGGTAGCTTCGAGCGGCGGTCGTCGCTGCGGTCCTGGCTGATCGGCTTCGTCGTGAACGTGGCCCGCGAGACCCGCCGCCGCGCCGGCGCGGAGCCGGTTTACATGGCCGAGCCGCCCGAGCTGCAGGGAGAGGGCGCCGACCCGTTGGCGATGCTTGCGCTGGAGCTGGCGGTGGACGCGCTGCCGCCCGGCTACCGCGCCGTGCTCCTGCTGCACGACCTCGGCGGCTTCACCCATGCGGAGATCGGCGAATTGCTGGAGATCGAGGAAGGCACGTCGAAAAGCCAATTGGCGCGGGCGCGCAGCGCCGTGCGCGCCCGCCTGCATCCGGAGACGGAGAGGAAAAGATGATCGATCCGGCAGAGGAAAGCATGGTGCGACGCCTCGCGGCGGAGGGCCTGATCAACCGGCGTGCGCGGTTCCGGCCCGCGCTTTCGCTGGCGGTCGCGGCCTTGCTCATCGGCGTCTTCTGGCTCGGCACCATGTGGCCCACGCGGGAGCCGGACGCGCAGCCCGCCGGTCCGCGTTACGTGCTGCTGCTCTACGAAGGCCCGGATTACCGCCCGACCGCGTCCGGACGCGCCGCCGAATATTCCGCCTGGGCCCGCGCGCCGCATGCGGACGGGCGGGTGGTCGGCGGCGAGGAGCTGGCGGGCGAACCGACGCGACTCGGGCCCGCCTTCACCGGTCCGATTCCGGCCGGCTTCTTCATCGTCGAGGCCGGCGATCGGGCCGCCTTGCTCCGCCTCGCGGCGAGCTGCCCGCATCTGCGTCACGGCGGCAGCATCGCGATTCGCGCACTGACCGGCTGAGCGGGGCGACATTTCCGGTTCCAGGCAGAAGGAGTGAGACATGAGACTGGCGACATTGGTCAGCGGCATCTTTCTCTCGACGGCCGCAGCGGCCGGCGGCCAGCCGCCTCCGGCCGGGCAGCTCGATTTCCTCGCCGGGGACTGGCGGATCACCGACTCCGCCGGCCGTGAAGGGCGCAGCCGCATCATCGTGCAGGGGCCGGGCGCGATGCTGTTCGAGCTGCGTGAGATCGGGGGCGACGGGCCATTGCCGCTCTGGTTCGAATATGCGGAGCGGACCCATGGCTGGCTCCAGCTCTTCCCCGGTCCGAACGGACTCCGGGAGTTCGCCCTGGAGTCTCCCGCGGGCGCCTGGCCGATGGTGTTCGGCGCCGAGGTCGCGCTCCAGGACGGCAGCCGCGCCCGTTTCCGGCTCACCATGACCCGTGCTTCGGCCGATGAGAGCCGCAGGCTGCTCGAGCTGTCGCGCGACGGCGGCCGCACCTGGTCGCCGGTCTTCGACTATCTCTACCGCCGCGTCCCCGCGGGCCCGGACGAGAGGCCGCACCGATGAAGCTTGGGCTCCTCATCCTGCTGCTCGCGCCGGCCGCGACCGCCTCCGCCCAGCTCGCGCCGCCGCCCCGCCCCGATTGCGCCGCGGCCGAGCATCGCCAGCTGGATTTCTGGCTCGGCGAATGGGACGTCTTCGACGCTGCACTTAGCACCGTTCCGATCGCAACAAGCCGGATCGCGCGCATCGCCAATGGCTGCGGCATCGTGGAGCGTTACGAATCTCCGGCGGCGCCGGGCGGGCCCTATGCCGGGACCAGCTACAGCGCCTTCGACCGGAAGGACGGCCATTGGCACCAGATGTATGTCGACACGAACGGCAACGTGAACTGGTACAGCGGCGGCCTGGCGGACGGCGAGATGGTCCTGACCGCCCCGGCGCGGCAAGGTTCGCTCCAGCGCATGGTCTATCGCCCGCATGATGACGGCTCGGTCGAGCAGGTCGGCACCATTTCGAACGACGGCGGGCGAAACTGGCAGCCCGGCTACGACTATCTCTATCGCCGGCGGCGCTGACGCATTTGCCGGCGGCGGTTCAGGCGCCGGGCTCTATTCGCAGCATCACCACGCCGTGCGGCGCCACCGTCGCGCGCACCCGCCCCGCGGCACGCGCCAAATCCCGATGCTGCCAGAGGTCCCGGACGCGCGCGCGCAGGCTTGCGGGCCAGTCCAGCAGCGCCCAGTCCGCCGCGATCTCCGCCGGCGCCTCGCCGCGGTTCAGCAGCAGCACGGCGCGCGCGCCGCCCGCCAGCGGCTTCACCCACACTTCGCTCGTGCCCTGCCGCCAGGTCCGATGGCCCTGGGCGCCGAGCCTGTCCTGGTCGACGGCGATCACCTCGCGGTTCAGCAAGATGTCGCGAGTCGCCGGGCTCATCGCGGCGATGTCGTTGCCGGCGATGAGCGGCGCCGCCATCATTGCCCAGAGGCTGAAATGGGCGCGATATTCGCTGTCGCTCATCCCGCCATTGCCGATCTCCAGCATGTCGGGATCGTTCCAATGTCCGGGCCCGGCGAACGGCCAGAGCGGCTCGTTCGAATCGACGATGTTCATCACGCCGTGCTGCCAGCGGTCGACGCCGTCCCAATGGTCGTAAATGTCGCCGGTCGTCCGCCAGAGGTTGCCGATCCTCGGCGCCCACAGCCAGGGCTGGTTGTTGCCCCATTCGCAGATCGAGAAGACGATGTCGCGCCCGGTCGCCCTCAGCGCATCGGCCATCAAAGCATAGGCCTCCTCGGCATTGCGGGTGCCGGTCGCGCACCAATCATATTTGAGATAGTCGACGCCCCACGACGCATAGGTGCGCGCATCCTGATATTCGTGGCCCTGGCTGCCCGGCCGGCCGCCGCAGGTGGTGCGGCCCGCATCGGAATAGATGCCGAACTTCAGCCCCTGCGAATGGATGTAGTCGGCCAGCGCGCGCATGCCCGAGGGGAAGCGCTCACGGTCCGCGGTGATGTTGCCCTCGGCGTCGCGCGGCCCGTGCCAGCAATCGTCGATCACCACGTAGACATAGCCGGCGTCGCGCATGCCGGAGCTCACCATCGCATCGGCGACGCGGCGGACGATCGCCTCGTTGACGTTGCAGGCGAACTTGTTCCAGCTGTTCCAGCCCATCGGCGGCGTCTGCGCGAGGCCGTTGGCGGTGCGGTTCGGATCGAGGTGCGGCGCCAGCCGGTTCGGATCGGTCTGGGCGAGGGCAGGGGCCGCGAGCAGCCAGGCCAGGAGCAGGGCGATCAGCGCGCGCATCGGTGCAAGCACCTCCTAATGGTTGTGCCGCGGCACCTTGCGGGAGGTGCCGCGATATTTGAGCGCGAAGTCGAGCACGCCGCCCTCGGCAAGCTGGCCGGTCTTCTCGCGGAACAGCTCCTCCCAGGGCGTGTTGCTTTCGGGAATCGGGGGAGGCGGCTCGGCCCGGCGCCGGGCGATCTCCGCCTCGTCGACCAGGGCGTTGCAGGTGCGCGCCTCCAGGTCGATGCGGATGGTGTCGCCGGTGCGCAGCCAGGCCAGGCCCCCGCCCGCCGCGCTTTCCGGCGAGGCGTTGAGGATCGAGGGGCTGTCCGAGGTGCCGGACTGGCGGCCGTCGCCGATCGTCGGCAGGCTGATGATCCCCTTCTGGATCAAATGATCGGGCGGCTGCATGTTCACCACCTCGGCCGAGCCGGGCCAGCCGATCGGGCCGCTGCCCCGGATCACCAATATGCAATGCTCGTCGATGGCGAGCGCCGGATCGTTGATCCGGTGATGATAATCGTCGGAGCCGTCGAACACGATCGCACGGCCCTCGAAGGCATTTTCCTGTCCGGGCCGGGACAGATAGCGGGCGCGGAAATCGTCGGAGATCACGCTGGTCTTCATGATCGCCATGTCGAACAGATTGCCGGAAAGGACGAGGAAGCCGGCCCGCTCCTTCAGCGGCCTGTCCAGCGGATAGATGACGTCCGGGTCGCTGACCTCCTGGCCGGCGACATTCTCGGCAAGCGTCCTGCCGGTCACCGTCATCACCCCGCCGTCGATCAGGCCGGCCTCGATCAGCCGGGCCAGTACCGCCGGGACGCCGCCGGCGCGGTGGAAGCGTTCGCTGAGATACTGGCCCGCCGGCTGCATGTTGACGATCAGCGGCAAATCGTAGCCGGTCATCCAGTCTTCGGGCGTGATCTCGAAGCCGGCATGGCGCGCCATCGCAACGAGGTGGGGCTGGGCGTTGGTCGAGCCGCCGATCGCGGTCAGCAGCGCGATCGCGTTGAGGAAAGACCGGCGGCTGAGGATCTTCGACGGCCGCAGATCCTCATAGGCCATCTCGACGATCCGCCGGCCGGTCTCGAAGGCGATCTGGCCGCGCTCGCGATAGGGGGCGGGGATCATCGCGCAGCCGGGCAGCGACATGCCGAGCCCCTCGGCGAGCGAGTTCATCGTCGAGGCCGTGCCCATCGTGTTGCAATGGCCGGCCGAGGGCGCCGAGCTGGTGGCGCGCCGGAAGAATTCCTCCTCGTCGATCTCGCCCGCGGCGAGCTTGCGGCGGCTGCGCCAGATCACCGTGCCCGAGCCGACCAGCTCGCCTTCGTGCCAGCCGTCGAGCATCGGCCCGCCGGACAGGATGATCGCGGGGATGTCGACGGTGGAGGCCGCCATCAGCGAGGAGGGGGTGGTCTTGTCGCAGCCGGTGGTGAGGACGACCGCGTCGATCGGATAGCCGTTCAGAATCTCGACCAGGCCGAGATAGGCGAGGTTGCGGTCGAGCGCCGCCGTGGGCCGGCGGCAATTCTCGAAGATCGGATGGAGCGGGAATTCCATCGCCACGCCGCCGGCGGCGATCACGCCCTCGCGGACGCGCTTCACCGTCTCGAGATGGATGCGGTTGCAGGGCGCGATGTCCGAGCCCGATTGGGCGATGCCGATGATCGGCTTGCCGCAGCGCAGCTCGTCGGGCGTGATCCCGTAATTCATGAAGCGCTCGAGGTAGAGCGCCGCCATGTCGCTGCGGCCCGGGGCCGCGAACCATTCGCGCGAGCGGAAGGGGCGGGCGGGGGTACGACTCATGACCATCCTCTCCAGCCGGAATTCAGGCTTCCTCCCCAGCTCCTCCCCTGAAAGGGGAGGGGGACCGCCGCCGAAGGCGGTGGTGGTGGGGTATCAGCGTTGGGAGAAAGTTCGCGGACGCTGATACCCCTCCACCAGCCTGCGGCTGGTCCCCCTCCCCTTGCAGGGGAGGATTTTGAGCTGTGACGATTCGACCAGGCCACATCCCGCTCTATCAAAGGTGGGTCGGCCGTGCGACCGCTCCCAGGACATTCGCCGCGAACGGTCAGCCCTCCATCGCCTCCAGCTCCTTGCCCTTGGTTTCGTGGATGAACCTCTGGACCAGGAAGAAGCTGATCACCGCGCACACCCCGTAGAAGGTGTAGCTCGTGGCGAGGCCGAGCCCGGCCGCCATGATCGGGAAGCTCTGCGCGATCAGGTAATTGGCGAACCACTGGAAGAAGCCCGCCACCGCAAGCGCCGAGCCGCGGATCTGGTTCGGGAACATCTCGCCCAGCATCACCCACATCACCGGGCCCCAGCTGACGTTGAAGAAGATCACGTAGAGGTTGGCGGCGACGACGGCGACCTTGCCGAGTCCCGGCGACAGCACGATCTTGTGCGCGTCCACCGGATCGATCGAGGCGTGGCTGAAGCAATAGACCATCACGAACAGGGTCACCGCCATGCCGGCCGAGCCGATCAGCAGCAAAGGCTTGCGGCCGATCCGGTCGATCAGGACGATGGTGACGAAGCAGGCGGCGATCGAGACCGCGCCCGAGACGATGTTGATCATCAGCGAGTCGGCCTCGGTGAAGCCGGCGAGCTGCCAGAGCGTCGAGCCGTAATAGAAGATCACGTTGATGCCGACGAGCTGCTGGAACACCGCCAGCATGATCCCGACCCAGACGATCTTGCGCATGCCGAGGAAGCCGCGGCCGCCCGGCGGAGTCAGCACGTCGGAGAGGCGCGGGCGGTGGTCCGCGCTGAAGCTGTCCTGGATCTCCCGCAATTTGGCCGCGCTCACGGTCTCGCCGAACAGGCGGGTGAGCACGCCCGCCGCATGCTCGTGCCGCCCCTTGGAGACGAGATAGCGCGGGCTTTCCGGGATCAGGAACAGAGCGAGCAGGAAGATCGCCGCCGGCAGCGCCTGCATCAGATACATCCAGCGCCACGCCTCGTAGCCGCCCCAGAAGGGATCGGTCGAATGGCCTGCGGCACGGGCGAGATAATAGTTCACCAGGAAGGCGGCGGTGAGGCCGGTGATGATCATCACCTGCTGGATCGTCGTCATCCGGCCGCGGATATGGGCCGGCGCCACTTCCGAGATGTAGGCGGGGGAGAGCACGCTGGCAGCGCCGACGGCCATGCCGCCGCACAGCCGCGCGATCAGGAAGACGATATGGGCATGGCTGATCCCCTGCACGATCGCGCCAGCGAGGAAGAGGATCGCGGCGAGCATCATCACGTTGCGGCGGCCGAACAGGTCGGCGAGCCGGCCGGCGAGGAAGGCGCCGATGAAGCAGCCGATCAGCAGGGAGCCGACGGTGAAGCCGAGCCCGCCCTCGCTGAGGTGGAAGGCGGCCTTGAGCCCGTCCTGGGTGCCGTTCACGGCGCCGCTGTCATAGCCGAACAGGAAGCCGCCGATCGTGGCGACCGCGACGATGGCGAGGATCAGCCCGAAATTGGAGCTTTCCGCCCTGGAGTCCGTCATGTCCCTCTCCCCGAGTTCAACATGGCCCGATTCGCGCGACCGGTGTCCACATCCCACTTGGTAGCGTTAACAGAACAAATCGCCAGCGCCTAATTTCAGGCCCGAGGAGTGAACTCGACCAGCTCATTTCGATGATCCTCAAATTGGGATTGACCAGCGGCCCGCGCCATGTCATTTCCAGTCGAGTCGAAATGAGGTATCCATGCAGCTGCAGACCGCCATCGCCTCACTCGGCGCGCTAGCGCAGGAGCACCGCCTGGCCCTTTTCCGCCTGCTGATCCAGGCGGGCGAGCAAGGCATGTCCGCCGGCGCCATCGCGGACGCCCTGGGCGTGCCGAACTCGTCTCTGTCGTTCCATCTCGGCCAATTGCGACGGGCTGGGTTGGTGCTGCAAGAGCGGCGGCACCGGTCGCTCATCTATCGCGCCAATTATCAGGCCATGAATGAGCTGGTCTCATATCTCATGGAAAATTGTTGCGCCGGTGCGGGCTGCGGCGTCGCCGCAGGCTGCGAGCCGGCTGCCCAGGAAAGGAAATCGGCATGAAGCGACTGCACGTGCATGTGGGGGTGAATGATCTCGCCCAGTCGATCCGATTCTATTCGACCTTGTTTGCAGCCGAGCCGGCGGTCGTGAAGAGCGATTATGCCAAATGGATGCTCGACGACCCCCGCGTGAACTTCGCGATCTCGGCGGGGCAGCACGCATCGAAGGGGATTCAGCATCTCGGCGTCCAGGCCGAGAGCAAAGCCGAATTGTCGGAGGTCTATGGCCGGCTGACGGCTGCCGAACGTCCGGTGCTCGACGAGGGGCGCACGACCTGCTGCTATGCGAAATCCGAGAAAAGCTGGATCGCCGATCCGGACGGCGTGGTGTGGGAAGCCTTCTACACCGACGGCGAGGCGACGACTTATGGCGACAGCCCCGCCCTCGATGCACTGGCGGGCGCCGGCGGCGGAAGCAAGTGTTGCGTACCGAAAGCGGCAGAAGCCGCATGAGCCGGACCTGGAACGTCCTGTTCCTCTGCACCGGGAATTCCGCCCGCTCGATCCTGGCCGAGGCGATCCTCAATCGCGAGGGTGGGGACCGCTTTCGTGCCTTTTCGGCGGGCAGCTTCCCCAAGGGCCAGGTGCATCTGGCGGCGCTCGGCCTTCTTCGGGAGCTCGGCTATCCCGTTCAGGGGCTGCGCTCGAAAAGCTGGGACGAATTTGCGGGTGAAGGAGTCCTCGAAATCGATCTCATCGTCACGGTCTGCGACAACGCCGCGGGCGAGCCGTGCCCGATCTGGCCGGGCAGGCCGCTGACCGCCCATTGGGGCGTCGAAGACCCGGCCGATGTCGAAGGCGAAGGGCAGCGCGCCGCTTTCCAAGCCGCCTACGAGGCGCTGAAACATCGCATCGAACGATTGCTGGCCTTGCCGCTCGACGGGGCTGACGCAGCTGCGTTGAGCGGATGGCTGAGGGAAATCGGCCAAGCTCAGGAGGCGCCGAGTGACGCCTGACCGCGCGCTCGTCAGATTGGGCGCCGACGAGCTTGGAGACTGCACGCTCGTCCTTCGCACCGCGGGGCTGCCGGCTGACGACATCCGCCCGGAGGTCACCTCCTTCTTCCGCCTGGACGATACGGACGGCCCGCTCGGTTGGGCGGCGTTGGAAGGCTATGGCGCCGAGGGCCTGCTGCGGTCGGTCGTGGTCCTGGACGGGCGGCGCGGCCGGCGTGCCGGCACGGACCTCGTCACGCGAGTCATCCAGACGGCGGCCCACGAAGGGATGGCGCGTCTCTGGCTGCTCACCGAAACGGCCGCGCCTTTCTTCGCCAGGCTCGGCTTCAATTTCTCGGAACGCGACAGCGCGCCGGCGGCGATCAGGGAAACGTCCGAGTTCAGCCATGTCTGCCCTTCGTCGGCGACGTGCATGTCGCTGGTGCTCCGATGAATTCTTACCCGTTGGCGCGCCGCCTGGCGGCCGAGGGCCTTGGCGCCTTCTTCCTCTTCGCCACGGTGATCGGCTCGGGCATCACGGCCGAACACCTGTCGCGCGGAAACGATGCCGTGGCGCTGCTCGGCAATACGGTCGCGACCGCAGCCATACTGTTCGTGCTGATCACGATCCTGGGGCCGATCTCCGGCGCACACATGAATCCCGCGGTCAGCTTCGTCGCTGCATCGCGGCGCGGGCTTCGCTGGCCCGACGCGGCTGCCTATATTGCGGCGCAGCTCGCGTTCGGGATCCTCGGCGCCTGGGCGGCGCACCTCATGTTCGACCTGCCGACGCTCCAGCTTTCGGTGAAGGCGCGGACCGGCCTTGGCCAGTGGGCGGGGGAGGCGGTCGCCACCTTCGGGCTGATCCTCACCATCCTCGGCTCGGTACGGTTCCGGCCCTCGTGGACCCCGGCGACGGTCGCCCTCTATATCACCGCCGCTTATTGGTTCACCTCCTCGACCAGCTTCGCCAATCCGGCGATCACGATCGCCCGCAGCCTCTCGGACACCTTCGCCGGAATCGCGCCGCACGACGTGCCCTTGTTCATCGTCGCCCAGCTGATCGGCGCGGCTGGAGGCGCGCTGCTGGCGAGGCTGCTGTTCGACCCGGAGCCGCAGCGGGACGGCCATGCAGCGGCCTCGGCCTGAAATGATCGGATTTTCGTCGGGAAAAGATCGGCTTCCGCCCCTCATCGCCGCCTGAGCGGCGTGCGATCCTTCGCCGGCGCGGCGCTTCGGTGCGCCGGCCCATGAAGGAGGGACAGATGAAGAAGCTCATCGCGGCGCTCACCGGCATCGCCGCCATTTCGCTGACCGCGCAGCCGGCAGAGGCGCGCACGTATGCCTGGCAATGCAATCTCGGCGGCCAGCCGGCGCGGCTGGTCGCGCAGGTGGAATATGTCGGCGGCGGCGGCGTGACCTACGGCCCGGGTTCCGGCGTCGTCAGCGACGGCAGCGCCAATCTGGTCTATTCA
>JAFAZM010000165.1 GCA_019239785.1 Sphingomonadaceae bacterium | reverse complement strand
GTCGTGCCCGAATGAGCGACAATTTCATCCGCGACCGGCTGCCGCCGCCCGATCGACAGCCCGACTTCCTCTTCGAACTGCCCGAGCTTCTTTATCCCGAGCGGCTCCACGCCGCGGTCGAGCTGGTCGACCGGCAGGACCCGGAGGCGCTCGCCGTCGTGAACGATGCCGGCGCCTGGACCTATGGCGAGATGAAGGACCTCTCCGACCGGATCGCGCGGCTGCTGGTCGAGCGGGAGGGGCTGGTGCCGGGCAATCGGGTGCTGCTGCGCGGGCCGAACGGAGCGATGCTGTTCGCCTCCTGGCTCGGCGTGCTGAAGGCCGGCGGCATCGTCGTCGCGACCATGCCGATGCTCCGCCCGCGCGAGATCGCCACGATCCTGGAGCGCGCCCGGATCTCGCATGCGATCGTCGATGCCCGCTTCCGGGCGGATTTCGATGCGGCCGGCGGGACCTGCTCGGTGTTGTCCTATGAGGGCGACACCGGCTTCCCGGCGCTTGAGGATGTGGCGCCCGGCTTCACCCCGGTCGCCACGCACCGCGACGACGTCGCTCTGGTCGCCTTCACCTCGGGCACGACCGGCAAGCCCAAGGGCTGCGTCCACTATCATCGCGACATATTGGCGCCGGCCGACAGCTTCGCGCGCCACGTGCTGAAGCCGCGGCCCGGCGACCGCTGGGCCTGCTCGGCGCCGATCGCCTTCACCTTCGGGCTCGGCATGCTGCTGATCTTTCCCTGGCGGTTCGGCGGCACCGCAGTGACGATCGAGACGCCGGGGCCGCAGCCCCTGCTCGACGCGATCGAACGGCACCGGGTGACCACGCTCGCCACCGCGCCGACCGCCTATAAGGCGATGCTGCCGATGCTTGCCGGCCGCGGCACCTCGTCCCTGCGGACCTGCGTCTCGGCCGGCGAGCATCTGCCGGCGGCGACCTGGCAGGCCTGGCGCGAGGCGACCGGGATCGGCATCGTCGACGGGATCGGCGCGACCGAGATGATGCACGTCTTCATCTCCGCCGCGGGCGACGCGATCCGCCCCGGCGCCACCGGCAAGGCGGTCCCCGGCTATGTCGCGACCATATTGGACGAGGGCGGCGCGGCGATGGCTGCGGGCACCGGCCGGCTTGCGGTGAAGGGGCCGACCGGCTGCCGCTATTTCGACGACGAACGGCAGGCGGACTACGTGCAGCACGGCTGGAACGTCACCGGCGACACCTACCGCAAGGACGAGGACGGCTATTTCTGGTACGTCGCCCGCTCCGACGACATGATCATCTCCTCGGGCTACAATATAGGCGCGCCCGAAGTGGAGAATGCGCTCTACGCGCATCCGGCAGTGCAGGAATGCGCGGTGGTCGGCGCGCTCTGCCCGGAGCGTGGGCAGAAGGTGAAGGCGTTCGTGGTGCTGGCGCCCGGCTATGCGCCCGACGCGGCGATGGTCGCCCTGCTCCAGGACCATGTGAAGGCGGCGATCGCGCCCTACAAATATCCCCGCGAGGTGGAATTCGTGGACGCGCTGCCTAAGACGGCGACGGGTAAATTGCAGCGGTTTGCGCTAAGGCAAAACCCCTCTCCCTGAAGGGGAGAGGGACAGCCGGCCGCAGGCCGGCAGGGTGAGGGTGCGACGTGGGTGGGTAGCCGCCAGTGGTCGATACGAGACTGGCGCCCTTGCCCTCACCCTCCCACCGCTTCGCGGCGGGCCCCTCCCTCTCCCCGGAACGGGAGAGGGAAAAGATCAGGTCGGGTCGACCACGCCCATGCCGATCATGCGCAAAGCCGTCATCGACGGCACGAAGAAATAGTCGCCGCCGCGGGTCTGGACCCATTGCTTCATGTTCGGCGCGATGAAGGGCGGGTTGCCCGAATGGGGATCGGCCGGGATGGTGAACTTGGCGCCGGGGCCGTGATTGCCGATCACCGGGCAGGCGTCGTTGCCGCTGCTCGAATCCAGCCCGTAATTGATCCATTGCTGCTGGACGAACTCGAACTGGCGCTGGAGGCTGGCGCAGACCACCAGCATGATCACGCCATGCTCGCCGTCCGCGGCGCCGTCGCGGCCGTAGGGCAGGCCGCGGCGCAGGATGCGGCGGCGGTTGTTCAGCGCCGAGCCCATCCGCGACGAGGCCGGCCCGTCCGCGCGCGGATCGAGCATGTCGCGGGTGTTGGCGCGGCGGACATGGGCGGCGAGCGGGCAGGCGATGCCGTCGGGATCGTCGCGATAGCCATAGTCGACCAGGGCCTGCGCCCGCTCGCTATTGTCGCGGACGCGATGGTCGTCGGGCGGCGGGCAGCGGGTGTTGAAGTCGATCCAGTCGGCATAGGTGGGCGCAACCGCGAGCGGGACGCCGTCGCTCCAGCGGCCCGCCATCTTGGCGAGCAGCGTCTCGCGCGCTTCCTCGAACGTCGCCAGCTTCCAGACCCGCTGGAGCAGGGCCGCGGTCTCGTCGACCCAGGCATTGAACGCGTCGATATCCTGGTGGAGCTTGCGATAGGCGAAGAAGGTGCCGTTGCGGCTGAAGTCGAGCGGCATCGCCGCGCCGGGGATCTCCTGCGCCTCGTCCGGCCAGCCGAGCAGGAACTCGCCGGCGGCGAGCGGCCGCCAATTGCCGGCGCCGTCGGTCGCACCGAAGCCGATCGAGCGCTTCCGCTCCTCCCCTTCCGCATATTGGCCCTGGAAAACCGGATCGCTGATCCCGTCGGTATAGCCGAAATGCTCCTTCGCGCAGGGCAGCCCGCTCTTGTCGCGGACCGCCTCCAGATGCTGCCATAGCGGGTCCGGGCCGCGATGGCCGGAGAGCAGGGAGACGCCCTTCAGCTCGGCGCAAAGCGCTGCGATCTCGTCGCAGGCCGCCTGCAGCTCCGGCACCGGGTTGCCGTCCTCGGCCATCTGCGCATTCAGGGTGACGAGGATGTGGACGTTCTCGCCGCGGTTCGGGGCATCCCAGACCGGGTCCCAATTCTTCTGGCTGTTCTCCGCAGTGTTGTCGCCGAGGATGTCGCAGCGGCCGGCCATGCCGTCGATATACTCGTCGGGCAGGCCGCGCAGGGTCCGCGTCGGCACGTCGAGCGCGCAAAGGCCGCGATAGGTGAAGGCGAGGTTCAGCGTGACCTTGGGCCGCGGCACCTGACGGCGGCCGATCGCGAACTCCATGCCGTGCGAGGGCCAGCGCACCGCGGTGGTGACCCGGTGGCGGAGGCGCTCGACGAAGGCGCGGCCGCTCTTCGAATTGGCGACGGTCACGAGGCCGAACCGCCCGAACGGGAAACCGAACTTGCCGTAGGCGGTGAGGATGTTCCCCTGGACGTCGCCGAACTCGATGTCGACGGGGCAGCGCGGCTCGGTCATGCGTGCAGCACTCCTGGGGGCTGGGTGGACTGGTCGACGTCAGCCGGCCGGGTGCGGGCGAGGAAGTCGCCGAAGGCCTTGTGCAGGTCGGCGGGAGCGGCGCCCTGCTGCTCGATGACGAAGCGCACCAAATTCTGCTGCAGATAAAGGCCCTTCAGCACCGACTTGAGATCGCTGTTCGGCGCGGTCGGGAAGGGCTTGGCGCCGCGTGCATTGACGAATTTGTAGGCCGCCCAAAGGCCGGCGGCGAGGCCGAGCAAGGCGGCGACCGGCCAGATCCACCAGCCGGTATGGAGCTGGCGCTGGACCAGCCAGCCGAGGCCGAGGAAGACCAGCAGCACGATTCCGGTGACGCCGAGGATCGCCCCGGCGGAAAGCGACGGGAATGGCGGCGGCTCGATCCAGTAATCGTTGAACGACATCGTCGTCTCGACTTGGCCGCGCGCGAGATGGGCGGCGAAGCCTTCGCCGTCCTTCACCCCCTCGAACCGCTCGCAATGGCGGAAGATCTCATGCAGCTCCGGCTGCATCAGGTCCCAGAGGCCGGCCGCCCAGCGGTCGCGCGCGCCGGCGTCGACCGCGTCGAAATCGGCGGTGAACAGGAGCCAGGCCCGGGAGAAATGGTCGACCGGCTGGTGCTCGAGCAGATCGATCCCCTTCACCGCCTGCTTCAGCGCATCGACCGGATCGCGGCCGTTGAAGGCCGGCTCGTCGATCACCGCCAGGCGGACGAAATGGGTGGAATGGCAGCGGGCGAAGGGGCTGGTGCGGATCGCGCCGGCCGACTCGCTGAAATTGGGCAAGGTGGCGAGGGTTTCGCGCAGCAAATGGCTCGGCACCGTGTAGCTGCCGTCGGCACGCTGCACGGAGTCGAGCCGGACCGGGAACAGCCCGGTGTAGAAATAATGGCCGCCGTCGAAGTTCGGCATCGGGCTCAGCCTCCCTTGGCGGCGCTGGCGGGCGCCGCGCCGGTCTTTGCCTTGCCGGCCGCAGGCTTCGGCGGGGCGGGCGGAGGCGGGGGCGCGGCGGACGGCCAGGCGGCGTCGACGAACGGCTGGCGGTTGCGGTCGGCCGCCGCCGTGTCGTTCGAGGCGACCGGGGCGTCGCCGGCGGCGCCGAAATCGTTCTGCAGCGAGACCAGGGCCTTGCGCCACGCTTGGGCGAACTCGTCCGGGCTCAGCTTCTGATGATCTTCCGCGAGCTGGAGCAGGGCGCGGCGCACCTTGAGCCCCGACTTGACGTCGCGCTGGGCGCCGCCCGGCGTCGCGTTGTAATAATAATCGGTATCGACCTGGTTGGCGCGGATATAGTTCTTGAACGGCGTGATCGGGATCGAATGCGGATATTTGGTGCTCGAATACCAGAGCAGGTCGAGCCCGCCCGGCAGCGCGTCCGAGAAGGCGTCGATATACTGGTCCCAGGTGCCGTTGAAGTTGGAGCAGAACAGCATGTAGTCGTTCCGCAACCGGTCGCGGGGCTGGCCGAAATCGGGCCAGTCGGCGCGGCGGATCATCACCCAGCGCGCGAAATGGATGAACTTGAGCCCGAGCAGGCCGGCCAGCGTCTGCGGCATCGAGCGCGTGACCATGAACAGGAAGGTGTTGATCCAGGTCCGCGGCGGCCGCATCGGCGTCACCACGTTCATCGCATAAGCTTTGCCCGACACGTTCGACATGGCGTTCCCCCCAAGCCGATTCGGAACGTGGCCCAAATCGGGCCGCGCGTCAAAGTATCGGAGGCAGCCGGAACTTTATTTTTCTTGGCAGCGACTTGGCCGCGGTCAGGCGCCGATCGGGACGTAGCCCGGCGCGGACGCGACGCGCGCCAGCCAGGCCTGGACGTTGGGATGTTCGGCTAGGCGGAAGGCGCCGCCTTCCTCGGCGACATGGGTGTAGGCGTAGAGGGCGACGTCGGCGAGGCTGAGTGCATCGCCGACGAACCAGAAGCGGCCGGCGAGATGCTCGTCCATCAGCTTCAGCGCCGCATCGCCGGCCGCCCGCTTGGCCGGAAGCATGGCGCGTTGAAGCTCGGTGAGATTCTCCTCGCCGACGAAGGCCAGCCAGAAGCGCAGGGTCGCGACATTGGGCTCGTGATTATACTGCTCCCAGAACATCCAGCGCAGCATGTCGGCGCGATCGAAGCGGTCGGCGGGGACGAGCGGGCTGCCGTCGGCGAGATAGAAGCAGGCGGCATTGCTCTCGGGAAGGAATCGGTCGCCCACCTGGAGCACGGGGATGCGGCCGTTCGCGTTGACGTTGGCGAGGAAGTCGGGGGTGCGCGTCTCGCCTTGCAGGATGTCATATTCGCGCCGCTCGAGGGGAAGACCGAGCAAGGCGGCGGTCAGGCGGATTTTGTAGCAATTGCCGGACTGGGTATATTCGTGCAGGATCAAGTGCGCGGTCATCGAGCCTCCCCTTCGCTTCGGTGCATGCCGTGCGGGATGGGGCGCCGACAATAAAAAGATCGGCTGCGATTATAAGCCTGGCTTATGACCAATCCTCCGTGGCGCTCACCCCACCGTCAGCACAATCTTCCCGACATGCTCGCCCGCCTCCATCACGCGGTGCGCCTCGGCCGCGTCCGCCAATGGGAAGGTGGCGTGGATGATCGGCTTCAGCCGGCCCTGCTCGGCGAAGGGCCAGACCGAGCGGGCGAGCTCGTCGGCGACCAGCGACTTGAACGCGGCCGGGCGCGGGCGGAGGGTCGAGCCGGTGAGCATCAGGCGGCGCTGCATCACCTTGGGGATCAGCAATTCCGCGGTGGCGCCGCGCTGGACGGCGATTGAGACGTGGCGGCCCTCCTCGGCCAGGCAGTCGAGATTGCGCGGCAGATAGTCGCCGCCGACCATGTCGAGGACGATGTCGACGCCGGCGCCCTCGGTCAGCCTCCGCACCTCGGCGACGAAATCCTGAGTCTTGTAGTTGATTGCATGGTCGGCGCCCAATGCCTCGGCCTGGCGGCATTTCTCGTCGCTGCCGCAGGTGACGATCAGCTCGAGCCCGAACAGGCGGGCGAGCGCGATCGCCATCGTGCCGATGCCGCTGGTGCCGCCGTGGACGAGCACACGGTCGCCCTCCCTGGCGAAGGCGCGCTCGAAGAGGTTGGTCCAGACGGTGAAGAGCGTCTCCGGCATCGCCGCGGCCTCGACCATCGACAGCGCTTCGGGGACGTACAGGCACTGGCCGGCCGGAGCGGCGCAATATTCGGCGTAGCCGCCGCCGGCGACCAGCGCGCAGACCGGCTGACCGAACAGCTCGGGCTGCACCCCTTCCCCCGTTGCGACCACCTCGCCGGCCACTTCCAGGCCGGGGATCGAGGGCGCCCCGGGCGGCGGCGGGTAGAAGCCGCGGCGCTGGAGCACGTCGGGCCGGTTGACGCCGGCGGCCGCGACCCGGATCAGCAGCTCGCCGGCACCCGGCTTCGGCACCGGGCGGCGCACGAGCTGGAGAACCTCCGGACCGCCGGCCTCGGCCGGATCGATCGCATCCATCTCGTCCGGAAGCTCGGCCACGACTCACCTATGGTTGAAGCGGCGTTTTTATTGACTTGGGGGGCGCTTCGGTCAACGCTGAGGCATGGACCTGGACGAGCTTTTTCCGGACAAGCCGGACGATCCGCTGAAGCTGCTGACCAAGCAGGACCTCGATCCGCTCTCGGTCGACGAGCTGCAGGCGCGGATCCAGCTGCTCGAAGCGGAGATCGTCCGCGTTAAGGCAAAATTGGAAAACGCGGTTAACTTCCGGTCAACGGCTGACGAGCTATTCCGTAAGTGAGCTTTTTTCCGGCCGGTTCAGGCGGTGGCTTGATACAGGCGGGCGGAGGGCCGACATAAGGGTCTGGACTTGGTACCGGAGATGGTCGTGACGGGCTGGCATTTGTTGTCCGGCGAGGAGCGAGGAGGGAGCGATGTTGAATACATCGTGACCGACGAAGCGACGATGTCCGGGCGGCAAAGGACAGCCCGCCGCTTCGCGGTCGGCCGGGGAAGGCGGCTGGGGGCGTCGAGCACCTTGGCCGGGCTGCCCGGCCCGCCCGGCGGCGCTCTCCTACCCAGCCACCTTCCCCGGCCGATCACGGCCACCTCCGGTACCAAGTCCAGACCCTAAACCGAGGGGCTCCGAATCTCTCGGGCCCGCAGGAGTATCGAATGCCTTCCTTTGCCCGTGAGCTCGAACAGACGCTGCACAACGCCCTCGGCGAGGCGAGCAGCCGCCGTCACGAATATGCGACGCTCGAGCATCTTCTCCTCGCCTTGATCGAGGACGTCCATGCCGGCCGCGTGATGGAGGCGTGCGGCGTCAACACCGGCGAGCTGCGCGACGCCGTCCGCCACTATCTCGACACCGAGCTCGAGACGCTGAAGGTCTCGACCGACACCGATCCCTCCCCGACCAGCGGCTTCCAGCGCGTCGTCCAGCGCGCGATCCTCCACGTCCAGTCCTCCGGCCGCGATGAGGTGACCGGCGCCAACGTGCTGGTCGCATTGTTCTCCGAGCGCGAGAGCTACGCCGTCTATTTCCTGCAGCAGCAGGACATGAGCCGGCTCGACGCCGTCACCTACATCAGCCACGGCGTCGGCAAGGGCGAGGCGGTGGCCCAGCCGACCGAGAGCAAGGGCGCCGAGGAGACCAAGCAGGAGGAGGGCAAGAAGAAGCCCGAATCCGCGCTTAAGCAGTTCACGATCAATCTGAACGAGAAGGCCGAGGAAGGCCGGGTCGATCCGCTGATCGGGCGCGGGCCCGAGGTCGACCGGACGATCCAGATCCTCTGCCGCCGTTCGAAGAACAACCCGCTCTATGTCGGCGATCCCGGCGTCGGCAAGACCGCGATCGCGGAAGGCCTGGCGCGCAAGATCGTCGAGGGCGACGTGCCGGAGGTGCTCAAGCCGGCGGTGATCTATTCGCTCGACATGGGCGCCCTGCTCGCCGGCACCCGCTATCGCGGCGACTTCGAGGAGCGCCTCAAGGCGGTGGTGAACGAGCTGGAGAAGCTCCCCCACGCCATATTGTTCATCGACGAGATCCACACGGTGATCGGCGCCGGCGCCACCTCGGGCGGGGCGATGGACGCCTCGAACCTCTTGAAGCCGGCGCTCTCCAACGGCGCGATCCGCTGCATCGGCTCGACCACCTACAAGGAATTCCGCAACCATTTCGAGAAGGACCGGGCGCTGCTCCGGCGCTTCCAGAAGATCGACATCAACGAGCCCACGGTCGAGGACACGGTGAAGATCCTCGC
>JAFAZM010000253.1 GCA_019239785.1 Sphingomonadaceae bacterium | reverse complement strand
GTCCTCGGTGTCGGCCATCTCAGCCGCCCACCGCGATCCGGTGCGATTGCTCGATGCCCAGGTTCATCGCGTTGGTGATGCCCTCGGCGATCACCGGGGCGGCCATCGCCAGCAGGACGATGCCGGCGAGCAAAGCGGCCGGGAAGCCGACCGCGAACAGGTTGAGCTGCGGCGCCGAGCGGGCGAGCACGCCCATAACGATCTGGACGAGGACGATCGCGAAGGCGACCGGAAGCGCGATCGACAGGCCGGCGGAGAAGAGCACGCCGCCGAACATGATCAGGCCGTGCGCGCTCTCCGGGCTCAGCCAGGCATGGCCGGGCGGCAGCGCGCGATAGGATTCGACCACGGTTGCGGCGAGAGCGAGATGGCCGTTGACCGCGAGGAACAGGAAGGTGGCGAGGATCGAGAGGAACTGGCCGATCACCGGATTCGAATGGCCGCTCGCCGGATCGACCATCGCCGCGAAGCCGAGCCCCATCGCATTGCCGATCACCTCGCCGCCGAGCTGCGCGGCCGAGAAGCCGAGCATGATCGCGAAGCCCAGAGCGAGCCCCGCCATCACTTCGCCGCCGATCAAGGTGAGGCCGGCGAAGGAGGCGAGCCCGTCCGGCGGCAGGGTGAAGCCGGTGGCGCTGAGCGCCGGGATGCCGATCGCCAGCGCGATCACCAGGCGCAGCTGGACCGGCACGAAGCTCGCCCCGAAGATCGGTGCGGCGAGGAAGGCGGCGCCGGGGCGGATCATCGCGATCATCCAGAGCCAGAGCTGGTTCTCGACCCCGGCGAACCCGGTGGGGATCATCGCACGATCTCGGGGATCATGTTCTGGTAGATGTCCCTGGTGAAGTCCGCGACCAGCAGCATGATCGAGCCGCCGAAGATGGCGAGGCAGATCGCCACGACGATCAGCTTCGGCACGAAGGTCAGGGTCTGCTCGTTGATCGAGGTGGCCGCCTGGAACATGCCGAGGATCAGGCCGGCGACCAGAGCCGGGATCAGGATCGGCGCGCAGGCAAGCGCCAGGATCCACAGCGCCTGCTGGGCGACGCCGACGAAATAGTCCGCATTCTCCATGCCTAGCCTCCCTGGAAGGAGGCGGCGAGCGAGCCCATCGTCAGTGCCCAGCCGTCGACCATCACGAACAGGAGCAGTTTGAAGGGCATCGAGACGATCGATGGCGAGAGCATCATCATGCCCAGCGACATCAGGGTCGAGGAGACGACGATGTCGATGATCAGAAAGGGCAGAAAGATCAGGAAGCCGATCTGGAAGGCGGTCTTCAATTCGCTGGTGATGTAGGCCGGCAGCAGGATCGTGAACGGCACCGCCTCGCGCGACTGGAATTGCTGGACGCCGGCGAGATTGGCGAACAGGCTGAGGTCGGTCTCGCGGGTCTGCCGCATCATGAAGCCGTGCAGCACGGTGCCGGAGCGGGTGACCGCTTCCTCGATCGTGATCTGGCCGGCGCCGTAGGGCGTGTAGGCATTGGTGTTGATCTGGTCGATCACCGGCCGCATCACGAACAGGGACAGGAACAGCGCGAGCCCGACCAGCACCTGGTTCGGCGGGGTCTGCTGCAGGCCGATCGCCTGGCGCAGGATCGAGAGGACGATGATGATCCGCGTGAAGCTGGTCATCATCAGGAGGATCGACGGCAGCACCGTCAGCAGGCTCATCAGCAGCAGGATCTGCAGCGAGAGCGAGAGCGGCTGGCCGTTGCCGCCGATCGTGTGCAGCGCCCGGTCAAGCGCGCCGGGCTGGCCCGGCGTCGCCGGCGTCAGCGGTCCGGTCGGCGCCGCGGCGGGCGCCGTCGCTGGGGCCGTGGTGGGTGCCGGCGCCGCTTGGGCATGGGCGATGTCGGGGATCAGGACAATCAGCGCCAAGAGAGCGATCAGGCCGACTTTGAGGAGGACGGAGCGGGAGAAATATTTCCCAAATCCTCCCCTTGGAGGGGAGGTGTCAGGCGCAGCCTGACGGAGGGGTGTCAGCATTCGAGAATAAGCCTCGACTGCTGATACCCCACCACCACGCCGCCTTGCGGCGCGGTCCCCCTCCCCTTGCAGGGGAGGATTTGTGACGCAGGCGCTAAGCATCGTGCGTAGTCCCATCGGCCCCGCTCTCCGAAATCAGGCTGACGCCGGTGCGCGACACCGCGAGCAGCAGGCGCTTGCCGCCGAAATCCACGACGGCGAGCTTGCCGGTCGCGCCGAGCGGGACCGCGTCGACCAGCTTCACCATCCGCTCGCGCTGGGTGAAGGCCATGCCCGGCTGCACGCGGCGCCAGAGCCACAACGAGCCGAAGGCCAGCCCGCTGACGAACAGCAGGACGAGGACGAGCTTCAGGAGGTAGAGCCACATCATTTGCGGCGCTCGGCTCCCGGGACGGCCTCGTTGGCGACGACCTCGACGACGCGGATGCCGAAGCGGCCGTTGACGGTCACCACCTCGCCCTTGGCGATCAGGGTGCCGTTGGCCATGATATCGAGCAGTTCGTGCGCCTGGCGGTCGAGCTCGACGACGCTGCCTTCGGCAAGCTCCATCAGCTCGGAAAGCTTCAGCGCGGTGCTGCCGACCTCGACCGAGAGGCGCACCGAGATGTCGGCGAACAGGCCGAAATTGCGGCGCCCGAAGGCAAGATCGTCGGCCGGGCCGGCCTCGATGATTTCCTGACCTTCCTTCACGAGCCAATTCTCCTTTGTTCCATCCTGTCGATCTTGAGCGCGGCGCGCCCGTCATGTTCGCCGACCGTGCCGACCGCGATCCGCCGCCCCGCGACGATGAGCGGGACGTGCTTGGTCAGGCTGACCGGAATGATGTCGCCCGGCTGCAGCTGCATCAGCTCGGAGAGCGAGAGCTCGGGGCGGGCGAGCACGGTGCGCGCCTCGATGCGGACCTCGCCGACCGCGGCGCCGAGCTTCTCGCGCCAGTCGCCGGTGCGGGCGCCGGTGTCGTCGCGCGAGCGGGCGGCGAGCTCCGGCTCGATCGAGCGCAGGCCGGCGACCGGGTAGAGGATCTCCACCACGGTGCAATGGCCGGACCAGGGCGCGATCGAGAAGCGAGCGACGGCGACGCCTTCGTCGGCCTTGGCGAGCCCGGCGAAGGTGGCGTTGGTCTCGCGCGCGCGCAGCTGCGGCCGCACCGGCACGATCTCGGACCAGGCCTCGGCGAGCGCGCCGATCAGGGCCTCGCAGAGCCGGCCGAGCAGGCTTTCCTCGGTCGGGGTGAACTCGCGCGCGCGGCGCGGCGCCTGGGCGCCGCTGCCGCCGTAGAAGGCGTCGACCAGCCGGCTGACGAATTCGGGGTCGATCCGGATCAGGATCGACCCCTTCATCGGCCGGAAGCCGTAGAGGGTGAGGCTGGTGAACTCGGCCTGCTCGGCCTGCCATTCACCATAGGTGCGGATCGAGGTGGGTTCGGTCGCGACCTTCGGCTTGACCCTTGCGAACGGCTCGATGACGTCGCGCAGCCGGCGCACCATGCGCTCGTTCAGCCGGTCGATCGCGGGGATCGCCGACATCGTGCGCGGCGCCTCCGCGCCGAACGCGAAGGGCCGCGCCGGTCCGGATGCACCGCCCTGACCGGGCGCGCGCGCCTCGCTCATCAGGGCGGAGATCTCTTCTCCGGAAAGGGTCGTGTCCTGGCTCATTGCGTGACGAAACTCGTGAAGTAGACTTCATCTATCCCGCCAAAACCTTCCCGATTGGTTAACACGGCGTTTATCGCGTTCTTTAACGCTTCCTTCAGCCTCTGCTTGCCCTGAAAGGTCGTGATATCAATGGGATCGGCCTCGGACAGGGTCATGATCACGGCCGAGCGGATCGCCATCATGTTGCGGGTGACGTTCTCGGTGACGTGGGTGTCGTAATAAGTGGAGACGCCGAGGCCGACCTGGACGAAGGCGTCGCCGCCGCGCAGGTTCGAGGTGAAATTGCCCTCGAGCGGCACGTAGGTCGATTGGAAGACGTGCGGATCGGGATGACCGCCCCGGGCGCGCACGCGCGCCGCGGCAGCGGTCTCGTCGCTGACACCCTCCTTGACGACCAGCTGCGGCAGGTCCGGATTGGGCTCGTCCGCATGGTGGCGGAAGCCGCCCATCGCGAAATAGCCGCCGGCGGCGCCGCCGCCGATCACGATCAGCGCGACGAGCAGCAGGATCAGCTTCTTCAGCTTGCCGCCCTTCTTCTTGGCCTTCTTGCCGGCCTTGGCGTCGGCCGGGGCGGCC
>JAFAZM010000399.1 GCA_019239785.1 Sphingomonadaceae bacterium | reverse complement strand
TCCTCGTTGAGGCGGGGCAGCGCGCGCATCACCTCGCGCTGGCGGGCGTCGAGGCGGATGTTGGTGCCGACCGCGTCCATGACGTCGATAGCGGGGATCTTGCGCAGCTCCCAGGGCCGCGCCTCGAAGCTGTAGGGCTTGGAGACCAGGGCGCCGACCGGGCAGAGATCGACGACGTTGCCAGAAAGCTCGCTCGCCAGCGCCTCCTCGAGATAGGAGGTGATCTGCATGTCCTCGCCGCGGCCGATCGCGCCGATATCCTCGACCCCGGCGACCTGCTCCATGAAGCGGACGCAGCGCGTGCAATGGATGCAGCGGGTCATGAAGGTCTTCACGACCGGACCCATATATTTCTCGGTGACCGCCCTTTTGTTCTCTTCGTAGCGGTTGTGGCCCCGGCCATAGGCCATCGCCTGGTCCTGCAGGTCGCATTCGCCGCCCTGGTCGCAGATCGGGCAGTCCAGCGGATGGTTGATCAGCAGGAACTCCATCACGCCCTCGCGCGCCTTGCGGACGCCCGGCGTGTTGGTGAAGATCTCCTGACTGTCCGCGGTCGGCAGCGCGCAGCTCGCCTGGGGCTTGGGCGGCCCGGGCTTCACCTCGACCAGACACATCCGGCAATTGCCGGCGATCGCGAGCCGCTCATGATAGCAGAAGCGGGGGATCTCCTTGCCGGCAAGCTCGCAGGCCTGGAGCACCGTCGCGCCCTGCGGCACTTCGATCTCGACACCGTCGACCTTGACCATCGGCATAGAAAGGAACCCGACATCCATCGCGCCCCATGAGGGGCCGCAGCCTGCGGAGCCGTTAGACGCTTAACCCCCGCGCCGACAAGGGGCCACTGGTGTGGCGATTCGGAAATTCGCCTGATCAAATGGAGGGCGCGGAGCGAATTTCCGAATCTCCAGCCACACCAGTAATCAAGGCTCTAATGTGCCTTTTGAACTTGAAGTTCGCTCCCGGCCCGATCCGAAATTCAGGCGAACTTCAAGTTCGGCACATTAGGGGCGATTTTGCTCAATGCGCGGCAGGTGCAGCGCCGGGGGCAGGCGCGGCGCCGGCGGCCCAGGGCGAGGCCGGCCCGTCGCGCTGCACCGCGGACCAGCGGTAGAGCGCTTCGGCGAGCATGTAGCGCATGAACCGCGGGTCGATGCCGATCCGGGTCCCGGCCGGCACACAGGCCATGAAGACGGGATTGAGCGCGCCGACCGCCGCCGCTTCGGCCGGCGTCGCCGGATCGGTGGCGAGCACGGCCCGGACCAGGTCCGGCCGCCGCGGAGTTGCGCAGTCGGCGAGCTGATACATCGGCGCGAGCTGGGCGAAAAAGGCCTGGTCGCCCTCGGTGGGGCGGGCGAGCGGCGCCGCCCCGAGCGGCGGCGTGCGCGGCGCCTGGGGGGTCGCGAAGACCTGCTTGACGGCCGCCTCCGCGAAGCCGCCGCGAATCGACGTGTTGGTGCTGACCAGTTGCGGGCGACGCGCGCAGCGCCGCATCTCGCCGAGCAGGCGCAGCGCCTGCACGCGCTCCGCGGCCGAATAAGGCGGCGTCGCGAAGAGGGGATCGGCGGCGGCTGGGTTGTGCGCGAGCACGCAGGTCGCGGCCGCGATCACGTCCGCCATCGTCGCCGGCGTGGCGGCCGCGGCCGGCGCGGCCACCACCCGGCGCCCGCCGCTGTCCGGGCCCACCCGGGGTTGGGTGGACGTCGGCGGGTCGTCCTGCGCCGAGGCCAGGCCCGCCCAGCAGAGCGCAACGATCACAGGCAGCGCCCGCAGCGCGAATCTCTTCATATCCTCTCCCCTCGACCTTGCCGCAGCGACTCGCGGCCGCGCTCGCCCGGCCGCCATAGACCGATCGGCCCCGCCGCGTCCGCTGAATCCGCGGGGAAGCCGCGCGCGAGTGCCTCGCCATAATGCAGCGCCGCTTCCGCTATCAGGCCGCGCAGCGACTGGCGCGAGACGGTGAAGCGCACGCCCCTGGTGATGCAGGCGGCAAGATCGCCCTGGAAAGCATGGATCGCCTCCAGCTCCGCGGCGCTGAACGGGGTGGCGGCGAGCATCGCCCGGACTGCGCTCCCGTTGCGGAGGACGACGCAGCGGGCGACGGCGTGGAGGCTCTCCATCCGCGTCACCTGGCCCTCGCTCGTCCGGGCGCGCGCCCAGGCCGAAGCGGCGGCATCGGGCGGCCCGGCCGCGGCGGCCGGCAGGCCGGTCGGAAAGGCCTCATGATAGAAATATTCGGCGATGCCGACGCGCAGCAGCGCCTCGGTGAAACCGAGGCCGCCCATCAGCCGCGGATAGCATTGGTCGAGCTGCGACTGATAGACGCCGAAGATCATGCTCTCGGCGTTCGTGCCCGAGATGGAGGCGACGAGGTTGCGGCTGCGCGCCGGATCGCGGCGGACGACGCAGGCGACGACGTGGCGGAAGACGGGATCGCTCCGCGCCGCATCGCCGCGCCTCACTCCGGGCGGCGTGATGTTCTCATTGCTGCTGGTGGGATTCTGCGCAGCCGCCCCTGCCGCCGCGACGACGAGCAGGGCGGCCAGAACATGTTTGTGCATTCAGACGCCGGCCCTTGGAAATCAGTGACTTGCGCCTGTCGTAGCAGGTTGCGTGGGCGCTGGCGATGCCTGCGCCGTCGCCGGCGCGGCGGCCCAGGGCGAGGTCGGCCCGTCCCGTTGCACGACCGACCAGCGGTAGAGCGTCTCGGCGAGCAGGCCGCGCAGCATCCGCCCGTCGACATTGAGCCGCGCGCCGGGGGTGACGCAGGCGATGAAGGCCGGGTTGAGCGCATTGAAGGCGGTGCCGGCCTCGGCGCTTGCCGGCTCGGTGGCGAGCAGGGCGCGGACCAGCTCCGGATGCTGACGGGAGGTGCATTCGGCAAGCGCATAAGCGGGCGCGAAGCTGGCGGCATCGCCGATCGCGGTCGCCTGGTCCGCCCGGAACAAAGGCGCCGAATCCACCGCGGGATCGTGCGCGGCCTGCGGTGCGGCGAAGCGCGCTTCGAGCGCCGCCTCGGCGAGCGCCCCGCGGATCAGGGCCGCCGAGGTCGACATCGGGGCATGGTGGGTGCAGCGCTGCATGTCGGAAAGCAGGCGGACCGCGATCTGACGCTCGGCCGGCGAGAACGGCGCGGTCGCGAACAGGCGGTCTGCGGCAGCGGCATTGTGGCCGATCAGGCAGCTAGCGGCGGCGACCAGCTCCGGCGCGGTCGCCGGCGCGGCCTCCGTCGGGGCCGCGTGCGAACCTTGATCGGACATGCTCTGTTGCGGCGGCGTAGGCGTCGGCATGCCATATTGGGCAAAAGCGGGGCTCGCCGCCAGGGCCAGCGCCGAGCAAACGCACAGACCGATCGTCGCGAATCTCATCATCCCGACCTCCCCATCCTGGCCCGGCCCGGAACGCCACCGTGCGCCTCGCCGGACGCCGGTGCAGAATAGACCTATCGGATGCGGTCAGGAAGCGAATTGATCGGCTATCGCGGACCGGCGCTATCTGCCCTCTGCCGCCGCGGGAATTGTGATCGAAAGAGCGCGATACAGGCCGGCCGCAAGCAGCAGCCGCACCGCGGCCTGGTTCAGCTTGAGGGTTTCTCCGGCCGCGGCGCAAGGGGCGAGGTGCGGAACGAGCCGGCGGATCGCCGCCGTCTCTTCACCACTCCCGAAGGGCGTTTCGACCAGCGCGCGCACCGTCTGCGGGTCGCGGCGCAGGATACAGAAGGCCATATCCTCGGCATTGTTGCGCGGCGTCAGGCCGAGCTGGCCCGCCGCCTCGTCGGACAGCGCGGCGAACCGCCCGATATCCGCCCCGGCATAACGTTCCCGGATCAGGACCTGGGCGATCCGGCCGACCAGCTGGGGCGCGGGATAGCGCAATTGCGCAATGCCCCCGCCGAGGCAGCCGGGGTCGGAAATTGCCAGGACAAGCCGGTACTGCGCCGGGCTGAGATAGGGCTCGGCCAGCACGCGCTCGGCGAGCCTGCGGTGGCTGCGCACGATGCAACCCGCATAGGCATCGACGTAGCGGTTCCTCTGCTCTTCATTGGTGAGCTGGCCGGGACGCGGCGCGCCGGGAATGGGGTCGATAAGCGAGCCGGACGGCGGCACGGCCCCAAGGCCTGCCGGCAGGATCGGCAACAGCGAGAGAAAGAGCAGAAGCCGGGTCGCCCGGCGCCGACCCGCAGCGGCGGCATCGGGAGCGGTGCAGCTCACTCCGCCGCTTCGAGCGCCCCGCTCTGCCGCTCGACGATGCGCCGCTCCAGCTCCGGGCGGAAGTGGCGGATCAGGCCCTGGATCGGCCAGGCGGCGGCGTCGCCGAGCGCGCAGATCGTATGGCCCTCGACCTGCTTGGTGACGTCGTAGAGCATGTCGATCTCGTGGATCGCGGCGTCGCCCTCGACGAGGCGCTCCATCACCCGCCACATCCAGCCGGTGCCTTCGCGGCACGGCGTGCACTGGCCGCAGCTCTCATGCTTGTAGAAATAGGAGATGCGGCTGATCGCCTTCACCACGTCGGTGGACTTGTCCATCACGATCACGGCGGCGGTGCCGAGGCCGGAGCCCAGCTCCTTCAGCCCGTCGAAGTCCATCGGCGCGTCCATGATCTGCGCGGCCGGGACCAGAGGCACCGAGGAGCCGCCGGGGATCACGGCGAGCAGATTGTCCCAGCCGCCGCGGATGCCGCCGGCATGTTTGTCGATCAGCTCGCGGAACGGGATCGACATCGCCTCCTCGACCACGCAGGGCTTCACCACATGGCCGGAGATCTGGAAGAGCTTGGTGCCTTCGTTCTTCTCGCGGCCGAAGCTCTTGAACCAGGCGGCGCCGCGGCGGAGGATGGTCGGCACGACCGCGATCGATTCGACATTGTTGACCGTGGTCGGGCAGCCGTAGAGGCCGGCGCCCGCCGGGAAAGGCGGCTTCAACCGGGGCTGGCCCTTCTTGCCCTCGAGGCTTTCGAGCATCGCCGTCTCTTCGCCGCAGATATAGGCGCCGGCGCCGCGATGGACGAAGAGGTCGAAATCGTAGCCCGACTTGGCGGCGTTCTTGCCGAGCAGGCCGGCCTCATAGGCCTCGGCGACCGCCGCCTCGAGCACCTGGCTCTCGCGGATGAACTCGCCGCGTATGTAGATGTAGCCTGCCCGGGCGCGCATCGCATAGCCGGCGAGCAGGGCGCCCTCGATCAACTTGTGCGGATCGTGGCGGATGATCTCGCGGTCCTTGCAGGAGCCGGGCTCCGATTCGTCGGCATTGATGACCAGGAAATTGGGCCGGCCGGGATTGGGCTCCTTCGGCATGAAGCTCCACTTCATGCCCGTGGGGAAGCCTGCGCCGCCGCGGCCGCGCAGGCCCGACGCCTTCACCGCCTCGATGATCGCATCCTGGCCGACCGCCATCAGCGCCTTGGTGCCGTCCCAGTCGCCGCGCTGCTGCGCCGCCTTCAGCCCCCAGGGCTGGAAGCCGTAGACGTTGGTGAAGATACGATCCTTGTCAGCGAGCATTGCCGCTCCCGATCATGTTCCTGACGACGAAATAAGCACCGGCCGCGAGCGCGACAATTATGGCAAGGCCGACCAGCTTCAAGGTCACCTTGATCAGCACGATCACCAGCCAGAAGGCGACGACCGCGACGATGATCGCGACGGCGAGCGGCGCGATCCCCTTCATTGCGCATTCCCTGGCGCGGGGGTCGCCGGCGGCGGCCTGTTGTCGTGCCCCTCGCCGCAGAATTCGGCATTGGCGCGGTCCATCTCGCCGGGCTGCATCTGCGGCTCGACGAACGCCTCCTCGCCGTTGACGACGATATAGCGCTGGGTCCGGCCGCCCTGCTGATAGGTGCCGCAGACGATCGGCACGCCGTCGCTGGCGCTGCGGTGGACCGCTTGGAACTGCACGTCCGCGCCGCCGCCGAGCCTGGCGCGGACCAGCCGCTGCGCCGCGCCCACGTCGCTCTCCGGCGCCGCCTTCTGCGGCACCGGCGCGGCGGCCTGGTTGTTGGCCGGCGCGGTCGCCTGCTGGCAGGCGGCGAGCAGGGGCGCCAGGCCCACGGGCGTAAGAACCACAGGAGTCACCCCGGCGAAGGCCGGGGCCCATGAACGTCTGCGCCCGAGAACCTGAACAGCTCCGTGTTCATGGGTTCCGGCCTTCGCCGGAATGACGAGGGAGGTGGACAAGCTCACGACCACTCACCCCGATAATCGTGATTCTCGGAGACCATCTCCTTCAGCGTGGTCGGCCCGCCCTCGGGGCAGCTGGTTTGGCGCGCGATCTGCGGCCCCGGCTTCGGCGTCTCGCCTTTGGCCAGCGCCTCGAGGATCGCGGTCATGCTCTCGTGGGTGAGATCCTCGTAATTGTCGTCGTTGATCTGGACCATCGGCGCATTGGCGCAGGCGCCGAGGCATTCGACCTCGTTGAGCGTGAACAGGCCGTCGGCCGTGGTGTGGCCCTTCTTCAGCCCCTTGTCGTAGCAGGCGGCGAGCACCTCGCCGGAGCCGCGCAGCATGCAGGGCGTGGTGCCGCAGACCTGGACATGGTGGCGGCCGACCGGGGCTAGGTTGAACATCGTGTAGAAGGTCGCGACCTCGTAGGCCCGGATGTAGGGCATATCGAGATATTTGGCGACGAACTCGATCACCGGGATCGGCAGCCAGCCCTGGGTATTGGTCTCCGTCCCGATCT
>JAFAZM010000302.1 GCA_019239785.1 Sphingomonadaceae bacterium | reverse complement strand
GCGCGGCGCCGGACGCCTCGCGCAAGGCCTCCCGCGCCTCGTCGTCGCCGAGCGCGGCGGAGGCGTAGACCAGGCCATGCATCGTGCGGACCGGTGATTCGGCCCGCCAGCGCCAGCCGGCAGGCATCGCGGCGACATCGTCGAGCGCGGAGGGCGCCGGCGGGGGCGGGCCCTCGGCCAGCAGCACCCGGTCGCAGGGCAGCCACTGCGCCCAGGAGTCGAAATCCCGGTCGAGCGCGCCGCGCAAGGCCGCGGCAGGGCCGGTGCAGTCGACGAAGAGGTCGGCGGCCAGCGCGCTGCCGTCGTCGAGGCGGAGCGATTCGATGAAGCCGTCCTCTCCGCGCAGCTGCACATTCCCGATCCCGACGCTGCGCTCGCGGACGCCGAGATGGAGCGCATAAGCCCGCATCATCTGCAGATAGCGGGGCAGGTTCAGCTGCAACCCATATGCGAAGCCCGCCAGCGGCGAGCCCGGATCGCCCTGCGGCGGCGCGAAGCGGCCGGCGCGGGCGATCGCCGCTGCCGGCGCGTGCGCGTCGAAGGCCGCCGCGGCCGCGCGGCGCGCGGCACGCACCCAGTGCAGATGGAAGGAGGCGGTGCCGAACGGCCGGCCATATTCCCCATAAGCATGGACGTAGGCCGGCAGGCCCTCGGCCCAGCCGTCGAAGCGGGTGCCGAGCCGGAACGAGCTGCCGGCGCGGACGATCGTGTCGGCGTCGCTGAGGCCGAGATCGGCGTGGAAGGCAATTGTCGAGGGCAGGGTGGAGGCTATGCGGTCGGCGAGCGCGTCCGCTGGCGGCGGCACCGGCACGATCGTCACCGAAAGCCCGGGTAGGCGCCGGCGCAAGGCCGCCGCGGCCGACCAGCCCACCACGCCGCCGCCGGCGACGACCACTTCGCGGATCGCATTGCCTTCGCGCATCTCAGGCCGCCTCGGCCATCGGGCAATAGGCTTTGATATGGCCGACATGGTCCGGCATCCGCTCGGCCGTCGCCCTGATCTCGCGGTGCAGCGCCGCCATGTCGGCGAGCAGGGCCTCGGCAGGCGCCGCGTCGGCGCGCATGTCGTGGCCGTGCGGGAAGACGCGCTGGCCGAGATAGACCGCGATCCAGCTCGCATCGAGGAAGCAGCCTTCGCGATATTTGACCACCCGGCCGCGGCGGCGGAACAGGTCCAGCTTCTCCTCCAGGCTGTCGGGCACGCGCATCGTCCGGACGTAATTCCAGAACTCCGAATCATCGCGCTCGGTGCAATGGTAATGGAGGATCAGGAAGTCCCGGATCCGGTCATATTCGAGGTCGACCAGCCGGTTGAACTCGTCGCGGTCGCTGGCCGCGATCGCCTTCTCCGGGAACAGCTCGAGCAGGGCCGTGATCGCCGCTTGGATCAGATAGATGCTGGTCGATTCGAGGGGCTCCAGGAAGCCGCTGGCGAGGCCGACGCCGACGCAATTGTGCACCCAGCTCCGCTCGCGACGCCCCGCCTTGAAGCGCAGCAGCCGCGGTCCGGCGATCGGCTCGCCCTCGACCGCGCCGACCAGGGCTTCGGCGGCCGCGTCGTCGGAGAGGAAGGCACTCGGATAGACGTAGCCGTTGCCGGTCCGGTGCTGGAGCGGAATGCGCCAGCGCCAGCCCGACTGCATCGCGATGGCGCTCGTATAAGGCGTCACCGCGGTCTCGGTGCGGCACGGCATCGCCACCGCGCGATCGGCGGGCAGCCATTTCGACCAGTCCTGGAAGGGCTCGCCGAGCGCCTTGCCGAGCAGCAGGGAGACGAAGCCCGAGCAATCGACGAAGAGGTCGCCGGCGATCCGCTCGCCGCTCTCCAGCTCGACCGATTCGATGTTCCCGCTTTCGCCGTTGCGGTGGACGTCGACGATCCGCCCCTCGGTCCGCTTCGCGCCGAGCCCCTCGGCGAGCGCGCGCAAATAAGGCGCGAACAGCGTGGCATCGAACTGGTAGGCATAGCCGAAGGTCGAATCGAGCCGCTGCGGGTCGGTCGAGGGCAATTCGAAGCGGTTCAGCCGGGCGATCATGCAGGCGGTCGAGAATTGCTCGAGCTCCGGCACATCGACGCCGGCCTGCTTCATCCGCAGCCAATATTGGTGGAAGTCGACCTCGCCCTGGCCGCTGCCGAACGTGCCGAACGGATGGATGTAGGAATCGCCGATCCGCGCCCAGTCGCGGAACTCGATGCCGAGCTTGAAGGTCGCCCTCGTGCGCGACATGAAGTCGGCCTCGTTGATGCCGAGCTTCTCGTTGAAGGCGCGGATATGGGGCAGGGTGGCCTCGCCGACGCCGACGATGCCGATCGCCTCCGATTCGACCAGGTGCACGCGGCAGCGATGGGGCAGCAATTTCACCAGCGCCGCCGCGGTCATCCAGCCGGCGGTGCCGCCGCCGACGACCACGACGTCGACGATTTCCCCCAATTCCATGCCTCGCCTCTCTCCGCTCATGGATTAGCGCTAACATTATGGGCGCGGGCGCGTCCTGTCGATGGCGGCCCGGCGAGCCAGGCGGACACCCAGACCAAAGGCGCGTTCCAGTTGATCGCCACCTCGTTCATCGAGAAGGCCCGGATGTCGTCGCGCCAGCAGGTCATCGGCACGCAATGGCCCTGCAGCGCCGGGCCGACCGGATCGCTGCGCAGTGAAGTGGAATTGGGCCCGCCGGACAGCACGCCGGGCGGCGGCGGCGGCAGGTTGGGATCGAGGCTGTGCGCCCAGAAGCGGTGATGCGGGTTCTGCATCGGCCGCGCCCCCCAGCCGCTGATGAAGGAGCGGTCGAGCGGATTGCGGCCGAGCAGATAGTCCATCACGTCGATCACGCCCGCCCGGTAACGCGCCTCGCCGGTGAAGTCGCTCGCCAGCGCCAGCAGCATCGCCCGGTTGAGCAGGGTCGAATTGGAGCCCCAGGGGTAGCAGTGGCCGCTCGGTGGCGGCGGCAGCAGCGGCATGCTGGCCGGCATTCCAGGCGGGCGGGTGCAGGCTGCCGCATATGGAATGCGATAGCCCTCCTGCGTCTCTTCGCCGAGGAAGGCGTCGGCCGTGGCGACGATCCGCGCGCGCAGGCCGGCGATCTCGGCCGGGGCGAGCCGGTTCGGCACCAGCGCCAATGTGATCGTGCCGAGCGTCGCGGTCCGCGGCCAGGCGGGCTCGGTCACCGCCGCGGTGAAATGGGACGAGGCGTGCAGGTCCGCCGCATAGGCCGCCTCGCCGGTGGTCGCGTAGAGCTCGGCCGCGGCCCAGTAAAATTCGTCGCTGAGGTCGCCATCGCCATAGCCGCCGCTGCCGGTGAAATTGCCGAGGTAGATGAGCTGCGGGTTGCGCTTCGCCGCGGCATAAGCCCGCCGGGCGGCGGCGAGGCAGCGGTCGGCGAAGGGACGATCGATAGTGCGCCAGATCCGCGCGCATTGCGCGGCGACCGCGGCGAGGTTCAGCGTCGCGCCGGTGCTCGGCGGGGCCAGATAGCGGGTCTCCCGGTCGCGCTGCGGCGGCGTCGGCAGCGGCGTCCAGCGCTGGTCGGCGACCTTGTGGTGCGCCATGCCGGAGACCTCGACCTCCTGGAACGGCGGCACCGCGCCCGGCCGCCACGGCCCGACCGGCAGCCGCATATGCGTGCCTTCGGGCACCTGCATCGCGAGCATGAAGTCCAGCTCCCAGCGCGCCTCGTCGAGCAGGTCGCTGACCCCGTTGCCGGCCTCGGGCAAAGAAGCACTGCCGTCGGGGAAGAAAGCGCGTCCGCGCGCCCGGCCGAGCTCGTACAGATCGAGCAGGGTCCACAAAGCGATGCCGCCATTGACGACATATTTCCCCTGGTCGCCGGCATCGTACCAGCCGCGCGAGACGTCGAGCGTGTAGGCGCAGGGCTCCCAGCGGTTGCCGCTTTGGTCCGGCCCGGAGACGCAGGTGGCGCGGTCCGGCGCATGGCCCGCCGGCCGCGCCCAGCGGTCGCCGCCGGCGTAGCGCGCCTCGATCGGGATGCCGGCCCGGCTCTGGTAGAAATAGTTGAGCGCGTCGTGCGGCAGCCCGGCGATGAGGTCCGCCCGGATCGCGAAGGGCCGGCTCTGCGCCGTGCCGGCCACGAGCTGCAGCGCCTCGCCGGCTTCCCGATAGGTGCTGAAGTCGATCAGATGCAGATGCTCGCCCGAGGCGGGATCGTCGCCAAACACGACGGTCTCCCCATGCGCCCGCACGGCGCCGCCGCGGTCGACCAAGTGCCAGGCGATTGGCGCCGTCGAATCGCTCGGCAGCAATGCCCGTTTCGGCCCGTCGGGAAGGAAGCCGAGCTGGTTCAGCCGGATCGGGCTCGCCGCGTCGGGCTCCGCCCCGGCCCGGGCATAGGGGCCGATGACCGTGCCGACGAAGCCGCCGGCGACATGCGTGCTGAGGATGGTGCCGTCCTGGTCGCCGCCGAGCGTGTGCCAGTCGCCGTCCGCGGCGGCATAGGCGAACCGGTAGCGCCCGCCCTCGGCCTCGACTCGGAGCCGCACCGGTTCGCCGGAAGGCGCGGGGAGGGGCGCCGAGGCGATTGTGACGCCGGCGGCGGGATCGCCGGGGCCCGTCCGACGCTTGAGCTGGACCGCGGGCTGGCGGCCCGCCATGCCGACCGCGATCGCGTACCAATGCTCGTCATTCTGGAAGGCGGCGAGCCCGGCCTCGTCGCCGTCCCGCTCCGGCCGGAAATGGACGAGGGTCTCCGCGGTCGCGTCCAGATGCTGCTGGCGGCGGGCGAGGAAGCTCGGATTGCCCATGTCGCCGAGCCCCACGGCACGCGCGTCGAGCACCAGGCTGCCATGGTCGAATCGGTACCAGGCCGAGCGCGGGTTGCGGGCCATCAGCCAGTCGAGGGGGAGAGCAGGGCCGTCGAACTCCTCCCGCGCCCGCGGCGGCGCCGCCGAGTCGGGCGGCAGGTTCGGCCGGGCATGGACATAGGCGACCCGCTCGCCAGCCGCGGTGATTCGCGGCCAGCCGTCCTGCCAGCGCACCGGCAGCAGGAAGGTCTCCCGGCCGGTATTGTAGAAGTCCTGGCTGTAGGGGCGGGTGGCGAGGAAGGTCGCCCACCATTCGCCGTTCTGCGTCTCGACGAGCTGGGCATGGCCGGCGGAGCTGATCGGGAAAGGGCGGTCGCGAGGCAGGTCGCGCTGAGTGAGGATCGGATTGCCCGGATAGGGGAGATAGGGGCCGGTGACGCTGCGGCTGCGCAGCACGACCTGGCTGTGCCCCTCCTCGGTGCCGCCTTCGGCGCAGGTCAGATAGTAGAAGCCGCCGGTCCGGAAGATCCGCGGCCCTTCGATCCAGATCGGATTGGCGGCCGGGTTGACGCCGCCGTCGACCAGCACCCGCCGCGGCCCGAAGCTGCGCAGGGTGCGCGGATCGAATTCCTGCAGCCAGATCGCGCGATGGCCGGGATAGCGGGACGCGCCTTCGGGCGGCCCGTTATTGACCAGCCAGGCCCGGCCGTCCTCGTCGAAGAACAGGCTCGGATCGATGCCGCCCTCGAGCGCCGGCAGCCAGACCGGCGCCGACCAGGGCCCGGTCGGATCGCGCGCGGTGATGACGAAATTGCCGCCGCAATCGACGCAGGTGTTGAGGATGTAGAACGCCCCATCGTGGAAGGCGATCGATGGCGCGAACACGCCGCGCGAGATGCCGAGCCGGCCGAAATCGAGCATGTCCGGCCGGTCGATCGCATTGCCGATCTGGGCCCAGTGGACGAGGTCGCTGCTGCGGAAGACGGGGATGCCGGGGAAGAAGGCGAAGGTCGAGTTGACCAGATAATAAATATTGCCGGCGCGGACGACGCTCGGATCGGGATAGAAGCCGCGCAGGATCGGATTGCGATAGTCGTTCGCCCCGGGATGGAGCGTCGCATCGACCGGGTCGCTGCCCCGATAGTCGAACCAGTCGAAGCGGGCGCTGGGCCCGTCGGCCAGCGCCGCCCGGGGAAGGCTCAGTGCCGCGAGAATCGCGCCGCAAAGGGCCAGCCGCCGTCGCCACAGATCCATCCTCGTCCTCCCCGGCACCTTTCAACGCGTCGACCCGCAGGCGCCGCCGGCGGATCGTTGCAAAGGCGTCACAGTTTCGCGGTTTCGTAACAAACCCCCTTGATCTTCCCCATCGTCCTCATTTACGCAAGGCACAAACAAGAAGGCGCAGCAGAAACTGTTAGCGCTAACATAACGGGGAGAGCTTGATGATGAGGTCGGCGGGGCGCACTTCGATCAAGGCATCGAGGAATCACATCGCGGCAGGATTGCGCGGCAGCGCATCGGTTCTCGCTCTCGGAGCAATGGTTTGCGGCAACGCCGCCTGGGCCCAGCCGGCCCAGCCCGCCGATGCCGCGGCGCAGCCAGCTCAGCCGGCGCAGCCCTCCACGACGGCCCAGCCGAGCGACGAGCAGGCGATCGTTGTTACCGGTATCCGCGCCAGCCTCGCCAATTCGCAGAACATCAAGCGCAACTCCGACACCGTCGTCGACGCGATCACCGCCCAGGACATCGGCGCTCTCCCTGACCGCTCGGTGACCGAGGCGCTGCAGCGCGTGCCCGGCGTCTCGATGAACCGATTCGCTGGCTCGAACGACCCCGACCACTTCTCGGTCGAGGGCTCGGGCGTCGTCATCCGCGGCCTCAGCTTCGTCCGTTCGGAGTTCAACGGCCGCGACACCTTCTCGACCGGCGTCTACGGCCAGGCGATCAACTTCAACGACGTCCCGGCCGAGCTGCTCGGCTCGGTCGCGGTCTACAAGAACGCGACCGCGGAGATGATCGAGGGCGGTCTTTCCGGCACCGTCGACCTGCGCACCCGCGTTCCGTTCGACAATCGCGGCTTCCACATCTCGATCGACGCGGAAGCGAATTACGGCGATTTCGCCCGGCGCTGGGCGCCGACCGGTTCGATCCTGATCAGCGATACCTGGGACACCGGCATCGGCCGCATCGGCCTGCTCGCGGACGTCTCCTATTCGCGCCTTTACAGCCGTGCCGACGGCCTTCAGGTCGCCAACTTCCAGACCCGCGACAACCAGCTCGCGATTGCGTCGAACACCACGAACGTGTCGGTTTGCCGTAGCCCGCTGCCATCGAGCGCCGACACGACGCGGCTCCCGCCGCCGGGCTCGCCCTGCGGCACCGCAAGCACTCCTGGCTCGGACA
>JAFAZM010000248.1 GCA_019239785.1 Sphingomonadaceae bacterium | reverse complement strand
GCCGGCGGTTCGTCCGATTTGCGTCAGGCTTCGCCGAATCCGGCAGTGAGGGTGGGCTGTGTCCAAGCGGCCGCCTTGTCGCTCATCCTGAGTAGCCGTTGAGCTTGTCGAAACGGCGTATCGAAGGACGTCCTTCGATACGGGCCTTCGCCGGGCTCAGTCCCTACTCAGGATGAGCGGATCAATCTGATCGAGCCTGTTAATTCGTCCGGGTCAGCCGGGCCCGATAGGCGTCGAGGCTGAGCGGCCGGCCGAGGAAGTCCGAGACCAGGGTCGCCGCCGGGCGGGACGATCCGCGCGCCAGCACGCGCTCGCGATAGCGGCGCGCCGTCGCCGGATCGCGCAGCCCGGCATGCTCGAAGGCGGTGAACAGGTCGGTCGAGATCGATTTGGACCACATGTAGGTATAATAGATCGCCGAATAGCCGGTCAGGTGACCGAAGGAATCCTGCGGGTGCAGCCCGGCCGGCAGCGGCACCGGCGAATAGGCATTGTAGGCGGTGCGGTAGGTCTCGGTCAGATCCGCACCGCCCGGCGCGCCGAGATGGTAGGCGAGCGAGGCTGCGGCGAGGCCGAGCTGCCTCTTGTCGCCGAACGCCTCGGCGAAGCCGCGGGCGCGGTTCATCCGCTGCACCAGCGCCTGCGGGATCGGCTGGCCCTGCGCATTGACCGCGAAGCGGCGCAACGTCTCGTAATCCCAGACCCAATTCTCCAGCATCTGCGACGGCGCCTCGATGAAGTCCCATTCGAGATTGCCCATGTTCGCCTGGCCCCATTGCTGGCGGCCGGAGAAGATCACGTGCAGCAGATGGCCGAATTCGTGGAGGAAGGTCTCGACGTCGCGATGCTCCATCAGGCCGGTCGTGTGATCGCCGTCCGGGAAGTTGCAGACCAGGATGGCGACCGGGATCGCGCGGTCGGTCAGCCCGTAGCGGATCGGGATCACGTTGGCGTGGTTGTACTTGCCGGGGCGCGGATGGTTGTCGAGATAGAAGCGGCCGATCAGGCGGCCGCCGTCATACATCTCATAGGCCTCGACGCCCGGCGCCCAGAGCGGCGTCTCCCAGCGCCTGATCTCCACGCCGAACAGGTCGCGGGTGAGCTGGAGGATGCCGCTGCGCACATTGTTGTAGGCGAAATATTGGCGGACCTCCTGCGGATCGACGTCATATTGCTCCTTGCGGATCAGCTGCGACAGATAGCCGACCGCCCAGGTCGGCACCTCTGTCGCCGAGGGATCGATCCGCCGCAGGCGCGCCAGCATCAGCTGATAGTCGCGGCGCGCCGGCGCGTCGGCGACGCGGTTGACCTCGTCGAGGAAGTTGCGGGCATTGGCCGGCGATCCGATCATCTTGTCTTCGGTGACCAGGGTCGCGAAATTCGGCCGGTGCAGCAGGCCGGCGAGGGTCTGACGGTCGGTGAAGATCTGCCGAAGCAATTCGTCATTGGCCGGATAGGCGCGGGTCAGATTGGCCTCGTTCAGCCGCCGCCGCAGCCCGTCATTGACGGCGTAGGACATGACCGGGCCGAGATCGGGGTAGTCGGTGCTGATCCGGACGAGGCCGTCGGGCCCCGGCCGGTGGGCGGCGATATAGTCCGCAGGCAGGCCGTCCAGCTCGGTCGGCGTCGCGGTCACCTCCTTGCGGCCGTTGGCGATGTTGCGCTCGAAGGCGATGCCGTTCTGCGTGATCCGGTCCTGCAGCGTCCGGATCTGCGCGCGGGTCGCCGCGTCGGCGCCGACGCCGGCCCGGTCATATTGAGCGATCGCGCGGGCGAGCAGGAAGCGCGTGTCGGGATCCGCACGACCGGCGTCGATCGCGCGCAGGCGGGCGTAGATGGCCGGCGAAAGCGAGATCTCGGTGGAGGCGGAATCGACCCGCGCCGCGCAGGCCCGCGCCGCGTCCCTGGTCTCGGGCGACTGGTTGGTCTGGCTGACCACGCCCGAATCGCTCTCCGCGGCGCCGAGCACGCGGCGCAGCGCATCATAGCTGCGGAATGTGGTCTCGATGCCGGCCCGGCCGGTCTCCGCCTCGAGCGCGGCCTTCAACTGCGCGGCGCGGGCGAGATAGGCGTCGCAGGCCTGGGTGAACTCGGCCGGGCTCGCCGGATTGAGATGGGTGGTCTCGAGGAACGCATCGGTCGCACGCGACACCGCGTCTCGCCCCATCCCCGCGGACGCCGCCGCTTGTCCGCTTATCGCCCCGGCGCTCCCGCCAAGCGACAGCAGGCAGGTGCAGGCCGCCAGAGCGGCGATGGTCTTGCGCATGAAAAAGGGTCCTCCCGAACGACGGAAGGACCCTAGGAATTCAGCAGAGGCCGGGCAAGCGGCGGCGATTACTCGCCGCCGCTTTCCGTCTGCAGATAGTCGCCGGCATCGGCATCGGTGCCGTGGCCGCTCATCACCACCGCTTCCAGCGGATCGCCGTGGATCGCCGCTTCCGGGCCCTGGGCGAGCTCGGCCGCATGCTCCTCGGCGGCGCTGTTGGCTGCGATCAGGGACTCCTGGATCGCCCGATGCTGGGCGCGCAGCGCCGCGTCGCGCGACGAGGCCGCGATCCGCATCCGCTTCATGCCCGCGCCGGTGCCCGCCGGGATCAGCCGGCCGACGATGACGTTCTCCTTGAGACCGATCAGCGAGTCCTTCTTGCCCTCGACCGCCGCCTGGGTGAGCACGCGGGTGGTTTCCTGGAACGAGGCGGCCGAGATGAAGCTGCGGGTCTGCAGCGACGCCTTGGTGATGCCCAGGAGGACTGGCTTGCCTTCCGCCGGACGCTGGCCCGGCTGAAGCTTCGCGTTGGTCTCGTCCATCTCCTCGCGGTCGAGCTGTTCGCCGACCAGGAGGGTGG
>JAFAZM010000209.1 GCA_019239785.1 Sphingomonadaceae bacterium | reverse complement strand
CATTCGATCACCGCGCCTTCGGGCAGGCTGCGCCGGTCATGCTCCTTCAGCACGCTGAAATGGATCAATATGTCGCCTTCGGCCTCGTCGCTGACGACGAAGCCGAAGCCGCGCGTCGCGTCGAACCATTTCACGGTGCCGGTGAGCCGGATCAGCCCGTCCTCGCCCGCCTCCTGACGCGGCTCGTCGTGGCTCTCGGCAATCGAGGCAAGACCCTCCGAACGCGCTTCCTTACGCGACGTCATCAACACCCGATGCCCCTCGATCAGGACGTCAAGCTATCATGGATTCGACTTTTGTGAACCATGTCTGTTCGTCAGCCGTCCGCTTCCGGGATTTCGCCGGGCCGGGCGGCGACGAACAACCGCGCGATCTGGACTGGATGGCCGGCGCGAAGCATTGACGCCAAGGCTTTTTCCCGTGCCGGACGGTCCGCTTCCGTCTCGGCGAAAGGGCCGATCCGGCGCCGCTCGGCGAAGCGGCGGGCGGCCTCCCAGGCGCTGTCCGCGGCGATCTCGCGCGCCTCGGCCGCATCCTCCTCGCCGATCCCGGCGCCGCGCAGCGCAGCGCCGACGCGCCGGGCGCCGTAGCCGCGCCGCGACAAAGCGGCGGCGCGGGCCGAGGCGAAAGCGCGATCGTCGACATAGTTCAAGGCCGCCATCCGCGCGACCAGGCTCTCAACCGGCGGAGCGCCGGCGCCCTCCCAGCCCCGTTCCCGAAGCTTGCGATTCAAATAGGCCGTGAGCTTTGCACGGGTCGTCGCATAGCGGCCGGCATAGGACAGGGCGGCCTGCTCCAGCGTCGCCGCATCGAGCGGCGGCTTGACTTTCCGGTCGTAAGGGCGCGTCACGCCTTGTTTGTGCCACAGTCGGGCCGGAATATGAACGCGCCTCGTCTCCTAAGAGCGAAGGCTGAACTCGAACTTGGGGCCAAGCAGCCCGTGAAGAAGGATTCAGCCAGACGTGCTTGATCATGACGGCCAGGGCCGGACCGCCGCGAAGGCAGCAGGCGAGCCGCTCATCCCGACGCCCACCGACGATTTCGACCTGCCGCGCCGCTATGCCGACTTCGAAACCATGACCGAGGCGCTCGATTATGTCGCGCAGAGCAAGCTCGGCATGAACTTCCACGACGCGCGCGCCACCCTGGTCCGCGTCTATCCCTATGCCGAGCTGCGCCGCGACGCGATCGCCGCCGCCCATCGCCTGGTCGCGCGCGGCTTCGCCCCCGGCGCGCGCGTCGCCCTGATCGCCGAGACGGGCGCCGAGTTCGTCGCCTTGTTCTTCGGCGCGCTCTATGCGGGGATCTGGCCGGTGCCGCTGCCGCTGCCGACCTCGTTCGGCGGCAAGGAAGCCTATATCGACCAGCTCGCTGTGCAGCTCAAGAGCGCCGATCCGGCCTTGCTCATTTACCCGCCCGATTTGGCCATGGCGGCCGCCGCCGCGGAGGCGACCAATGTCGCGGGAGTCGATTGGGAGAGCTTCTTCGCCGAGGACGCGCCCGAGGCCGAACTCGAGCCGGCGCGCGCCGAGGACATCGCCTATCTGCAATATTCGAGCGGCTCGACCCGCTTCCCGCACGGCGTCGTCATCACCCACAAGGCCCTGCTCAGCAACCTCGCCGCCCATGCCGACTCGATGCATATCGGCCCCGGCGACCGCGGCGTTTCCTGGCTCCCCTTCTATCACGACATGGGCCTGGTCGGCTGCATGCTCTCGATGGTCGCGAACCAGATGTCGGTCGATTATCTGAAGACCGAGGATTTCGCGCGGCGGCCGCTCGCCTGGCTCGACCTGGTGACCCGCAACAAAGAGCAGTCCATGTCCTATTCGCCGACCTTCGGCTACGACATCTGCGCGCGCCGCATCTCCAACCAGACCGACGTCGCCGGCCGCTTCGATCTTTCCCGCTGGCGCGTCGCCGGCAACGGCGCCGACATGATCCGGCCCGACGTGATGCAGGATTTCGTCGACACCTTCGCGCCGGCCGGCTTCCAGGCGAAGAGCTTCCTGCCGAGCTACGGCCTCGCCGAGGCGACGCTCGCGGTCTCGGTGATGCCGCCGGGCGAGGGCATCGTCGTCGAGCTGGTCGAGGAAACCCTGCTCGCGGGAGGCGGCCCCGGCGAGCGCGACCGGCCGCAGCGCTACCGCGCCGTGGTCAATTGCGGCCGGCCGGTGCGCGGCATGGAGGTGGCGATCCGCGCCGACGACGGCGCGACCTTGGGCGAGCGCGAGATCGGCCGCGTCTTCTGCCGCGGCAGCTCGGTGATGGCCGGCTATTTCCGCGACGAGGAGGCGACCAAAGCCTGTCTCGACGCGGCGGCGTGGCTGGACACGGGCGACATGGGCTACATGTCCAATGGCTATCTCTACATCGTCGGCCGCGCCAAGGACATGATCATCATCAACGGCAAGAACCATTGGCCGCAGGACATCGAATGGGCGGTGGAGCAGATCCCCGGCTTCAAGGCCGGCGACATCGCCGCCTTCTCGATCACCACCCCGGGCGGCGAGGAGACCCCGGCCGTGCTCGTCCAGTGCCGCACCTCCGACGCCGACGAGCGCGGCCGCCTGCGCGACCTAATCCGCGAGCGGGTCCGGGCGATCACCGGCATGAACTGCGTGATCGAGCTGGTCCCGCCGCGGTCGCTGCCGCGGACGAGCTCGGGGAAATTGTCGCGGATGAAGGCGCGGAATCTGTATTTGTCCGGCGAAATTCAGACTTACGATATCGCGGCCTAGCCGCCACGCGAATGAGGCGCACCTCGTTCGCGTAGCAGGCAGGCCCGGCCGACGGGTCGGCCCTGGGCCGAACCCGATCGACGTCACGGCACAATGGTGCCGTGGCGGAGCCGGCCCAAAATCCCTCTCCCGTTTCGGGGAGAGGGACAGCCAGCCGGAGGCTGGCAGGGTGAGGGTGCGACGGGGGTGGGTAAGCGCTGTGCTTGTGCCGGCCCGGCCGCCCTGCCCTCACCCTCCCGCTCGCTTCGCGAGCGGGCCCCTCCCTCTCCCCTACAGGGAGAGGGGTTTTGCGAACACCATGCCGTCACGGGACCATTGTCCCGTGACGTCGATCAGGCTGGCTTCGCCACCTGTCGGCCGGCCGCGCCTGCTCCGCGGCGTAAGCTCTCGCTTACGCGCGGGCCGGCTGCGGCTTAACCTAGCTTATCGCTAACGCTTCCCTAACGCTTCCCCCCTATGGCTCTGCACAGTGCCATGACAGACAAGAGCCTGCCCAAGCTCGACTGGCGCGTGGTCTTCAACCGCGCCGTCCCCCCTGGCAGCAGGGGGTGGGGCCGCGTGCGCGCCGCGCAGCTGAAGCAGATGGGCCCGGCGATGACCGTCGCCGCCTGGGGGCAGGCCTTCAACGCTCTCCTGATCTGCTACATGCTGCAGGGCGAGGCACCGCCGACCGCGATCGCGCTCTGGCTGTTCAGCGTCTCCCTGCTGATGCTGTATTTCGCCCAGCAGCAGCGCAAGCTGCGCGGCCGCGAGATCCACTCCCTGCCCCGCCCGACGATCAACCGCGCGACCTATCATTCGGTCTTCGTCGGCCTGGTCTGGTGCTTTCCGGCGCGCTTCTTCTTCGAGCATGCCACCCACGGCCAGCAGCTCGCTTTGTGCGTGATCACCGCGACGATGATGGCGGGCGCCGCCTTCGTCTTCGCGCCGATCCCGGCGGCGGCCGCGGGCTATGTGATCGTGATGGGCGTCGGCTGCACCCGCATGCTGATGACCAGCGATTCCTGGATGATCAGCGCGATCGGCCCGGTCTACACCGCCGGCCTGCTGGTGATGGTGACGATCAACGGGCGCGCCTTCATGCAGCGCAAATGTCTCGATCTGGCGCTCGAGGAACGCGAGCAGACGGTGAGCCTGCTGCTGCGCGAATATGAGAGCTCGGACGCCGACTGGCTCTGGCAGACCAATGCCCAGCTCTGCTTCCAGAACGTTTCCGCCCGCTTCGCCCGCGCGATCGGCCGGTCGATGGAGGAGCTTGAAGGCCTGTCGCTGATCGACCTGCTCCGCGAGCTGCCGCGCAGCGACCAGGGCGCAAGGCGTGCGCTCGCCGCCGCGGAAACGAGGATGAACGGCCGCGAGGCCTTCACCGAACTGGTGGTCGGCTTCCCGGTGGACGGCGCGGTCAAATGCATCGAGCTTTCCGCCCGCCCGACCTTCAACAAGCAGGGCCGGTTCAGCGGCTATCACGGGGTCGGCTCGGACGTGACCGGCGCCCGCGAAGCGGCCGACCGGATCGCCCATATGGCCCGGCACGACGCGCTGACCGGCCTGCCGAACCGGCTCCAGCTGCTCGACAATCTCGACCACGCGCTCGGCCAGGCGCGCCGGAGCGGCGGCCAGTGCGCGATGCTGCTGGTCGACCTCGACCGCTTCAAGTCGGTCAACGACAGCCTCGGCCACGTCGCCGGCGACCATCTGCTGAAGGAGGTGTCGCGCTGCTTCGAGACCGTCATCTCCGACGAGATGACCGCGGGCCGCCTCGGCGGCGACGAGTTCGCGATCGTGGTGCCGCAGGTCGAAAGCCACGAGGAGGTCGAGCAGCTCTGCCTAGCCCTGATCACCGCGCTGCAGGGGCCCTTCCTCTATCGGGACCAGAGATTGCTGGTCGGCGCCTCGATCGGCGCCGCGATCGGCCCCGCCGACGGCGACACGGTCGAGGAGCTGATGCGCCATGCCGACCTCGCCCTCTACCGGGCCAAGGAAGGCAGCGGCAACGACATCCGCTTCTACGAGCCAGCCCTGCACGCGCGCGCCGAGGAGCGCCGCCGGATCGAGCTCGCCCTGCACAATGCGATGGACGCCGGCGAGTTCACCCTCGCCTACCAGCCGCTCGTCGACGCGCAGACCTCGCAGATCAAGAGCTTCGAGGCCTTGCTGCGCTGGCACCATCCGGAGCTCGACCAGGTGCCGCCGGCCAAGTTCATCCCGATCGCCGAGGAGACGGGCCTGCTCGGGCGGATCGGCGAATGGGTGCTGCGCACCGCCTGCCGCGAGGCGGCGAGCTGGCCCGAGGACATCACCATCGCGGTCAACGTCTCGCCGCGCCAGCTGCGCGATCCGGGCTTCATCGTGACCCTGGTCTCGGCCCTGACCCAGGCCAATCTCGCGCCGGAGCGGCTCGAGCTCGAAGTGACCGAGACCGTCTTCCTCGAGCTCACCAACGCCACCCAGAAGGCGCTGAACCAGATCCAGAGCCTCGGCGTGATGCTTGCGATGGACGATTTCGGCACCGGCTATTCCTCATTGGGCTATCTGCGCCGCGCCGAGTTCGACACGCTGAAGATCGACCGCAGCTTCGTCTCCTCGATCTCGGCCCAGGATCCGGAGAGCACCGCGATCATCCGCGCCGTCGTCGCTCTGGCCGGGAGCCTCGGCATGAAGACCGTCGCGGAGGGCGTCTCGACCGAGGAGCAGCTCCAGCTCGTCCGCCAGCTCGGCGTCGACAAGATCCAGGGCTTCATCTTCTCGCGGCCGGTGACCGGCAGCACGGTCAAGGCGATGCTCGGCCAGAACCGCAAGCTCGCGGCCGCCTGAACGGGGTCTTCCCATTTGAAGGCCAGTACCTTGTTCTCTTTTCTGCACCAGCGCCGCTGACAAGAAGAAGACCCTCACCCTGCCTGCATCGGGTGAATGTCGCCCCGCGACATTCACGCTGTGCCGGGGGCACAGCCGACCCGATGACCCGCGAGCGGGAGAGGGTTAGAACCGGAAGCGCCGCCGCACTCCTTCTACCGCGCGCGGTAGAAGGTTGGGATGAGGGTCTTCTTCTCGTTCTCGCTTCAACCGCGAGGCCAATGCCGCATCGATCATCCTTGCGCCGGCCATGGCCAGTCGTTAGGACGCCCCACTTCCGGCACAGGAGTGTAGCTCAGCTGGTAGAGCATCGGTCTCCAAAACCGAGGGCCGGGGGTTCGAGTCCCTCCACTCCTGCCAGATCCGCCGGCGGCAGCCCGGGCGCCCGGCAAGGCCACTTGCCTCGCCCCCACCCCCTCGCTACATAGCGCTCCCAATCCGGCATGGTGGAGCGCGGGCCAGTCCGATGGGGCTGGGCAGCGTCTCTGTATCCGCCGCAACTTTAGCGAAGAGGGCCAAATGGCACGCGTCAATCCCGGCCAGTTCATCAACCAGGTGAAGGTCGAAAGCGGCAAGATCGTCTGGCCGACCAAGAAGGAGACGGCGATGACGGCGCTGATGGTCGTGATCATGACCGGCCTGCTCGCCGCCTTCTTCTTCGCCGTCGACAGCGCGTTCAGCGCGATCGTCCATTCGCTGCTCAGCCTGCTGGCCTGAGCTCGCGCCAAGGAATACAGGAACGACCATGTCCCGCTGGTACATCATCCACGCTTATTCGGGCTTCGAGAACAAGGTCCGCGATTCCATCATGGCGGAAGCCAGCCGCATGGGCCTCGAGCGGCTCGTCGAGAATGTCGAGGTGCCGACCGAGAAGGTGACCGAGGTCCGCCGCGGCAAGAAGGTGACCAGCGACCGCAAGTTCTTCCCGGGCTACGTCCTCGCCAAGCTGCAGATGTCGGACGACGTCTACCACTTGGTCAAGAACACGCCGAAGGTGACCGGCTTCCTCGGCTCCAGCGGCAAGCCGCAGCCGATCTCCGACGCCGAGGCCGCCCGCATCCTCAACACCAAGGACGAGGCCGCCGCCGCGGCGCCGAAGACCCGGATCAGCGTCGACTATGAGATCGGCGACGCGGTCAAGGTGCTCGACGGCCCGTTCGCGAGCTTCAACGGCATCGTCGAGGAGCTCGACTTCGAGAAGGGCCGCGTCAAGGTCAGCGTCTCCATCTTCGGCCGCGCGACGCCGGTCGAGCTGGAGTTCGAGCAGGTCGAACGCGTTAAGTAGGGCGCTTCGTCCTGAACTCGCTTCAGGACCATCTTCATTCCTGCCAAGGCCCGGGCGAAAGCTCGGGCCTTTGCGCTTGCATCCGCCACGCCGGGCGTCATTCTCTCACATGTGAGTGAGACTCGAGCCACCCTCTCGCGCCGCACCCTGCTCGGCGGTAGCCTTGCTCTCGCCGCGCTCGGCAGCAGCGTGGCGGCCGCGCCTGCGGCGCCTGCACGCAACCGTTTCCCGCGCGGCTTCCTCTTCGGCGCCGCGATCTCCGCGCACCAGAGCGAAGGCAATGACGTCAATTCGGATTCCTGGCTGCTGGAGCACCTGCCGAGCACCGTCTTTCGCGAGCCGTCGGGCGATGCCTGCGATTCCTGGGACCGTTATGCCGAGGATCTCGATCTCGCCCGGGCGATCGGACTGAATTGCTACCGGTTCGGAATCGAATGGGCGCGGATCGAGCCGGAGCCCGCCCGCTTCTCGGTCGCCGCGCTCGACCATTACCGGCGCATGCTCGAGGCTTGCCATGCCCGTGGGCTCGCCCCGATCCTCAGCTACAATCATTTCACCGTGCCGCTCTGGTTCGCCCGGCGGGGCGGCTGGGAGGCGCCGGACAGCCCGGACCTCTTCGCCCGCTATTGCGCGCGGGCGACCGAGGCGCTCGGGGACCTGATCGCGATGGCGGCGCCGTTCAACGAGGCGAACATCCATCTGCTCGCCCGCGTGCTGCGCCAGGGCCTGCCGGCCGACTATTTCGAGAAGAGGCGCCGGATGATCGCCGACGCGGCCGCTGCGACCGCCTCGCCCGCTTTCTCCTCCCTGCTGTTCGCCGATGCGGACCGGATCGATGGAAACCTGCTCGCGGCGCAAAGGCGCGGCCGGCAGGCGATCAAGGCGGGCCCCGGCGACTTTCCGGTCGGGGTCACGCTCTCCACCCAATATTATGAAGGCGTCGGCGACGGGAATGTCGCGGCGGAGATGGAGCGGCGTTCCTACGGCGACTGGTGGCGCGCGGTCGAGGAGAGCGATTTCGTCGGCGTGCAGACCTATATGCGGCTGCGCTACGACGCCCACGGGCCGGTGCCGCCGCCCGCCGGGGCGGAGCTGACCGGCGCCGGCTACGAATATTATCCGGCCGCGCTCGGCCATGTGATCCGCCGCGCCCGGCAGCTCACCACCAGGCCGATCTATGTCACCGAGACCGGCATCGCGACGGACGACGACCGGCGCCGCGTCGCCTGGATCGACGCGACCCTGGCCGAGGTCGCCCAGTGCATCGCCGAAGCGATCGACGTCCGTTCCTATATCTACTGGTCCCTGCTCGACAATTTCGAGTGGAGCAGCGGCTACGGGCCGCATTTCGGGCTGGCCGCAGTCGACCGCGCCAGCTTCCGCCGCACGCTCAAGCCGAGCGCCCGTCACTTCGACGCGCGCATTCGCGCCGGGCATTTCTAGGCGCGGCCGGATTCGGACAGGACGCGCTGTCCGGATACGGACACGTCCCAGCGATCGGCCACGGTGAGTGGCGCCATTTCCCAACATTTGGCGCAGGCTCCCTGCCCTTCGCGACCGCTTGAATTCGGCCTTCCGTCTAACCATTTGAAAAACATGAAAAGTCATAAACTGGCACGGGACGTGCTGAAGGTCGTGCATCCGGGGCGGGTCGCTCGCCCGCTACGCCAACAGGAGCTTGAGATGCCGACCTTCCCCCGCAACCCGCTCACCC
>JAFAZM010000011.1 GCA_019239785.1 Sphingomonadaceae bacterium | reverse complement strand
TCGCTCGCCGACCGGGTGGAGGCCTTCCAGGACCGGTTCGTGATCCCGCCCGACCGGCTCGAGGCGGTGATGCGCGCCGCGATCGCCGAATGCCGCCGGCGCACCGTGGCCCATTTCCCGCTGCCGCGCGGCGAGGCCTTCACGCTCGAGTTCGTCACCCACCAGAGCTGGTCCGGCTACAATTGGTATCAGGGCAATTATCGCAGCCGCATCCAGGTCAACACCGACTTCCCGGTCCGGCTGAGCCGCGCGGTCGATCTCGGCTGCCATGAAGGCTATCCAGGCCACCACGTCTACAACATGCTGCTCGAGAACATGCTGGCGCGCGGCCGCGACTGGATCGAGTTCACCATCTATCCGCTCTACTCGCCGCAGAGCTTCATCGCCGAGGGCTCGGCCAATTACGGCATCGAGCTCGCTTTCCCCGGCAGCGAGCGGTCGGCGTTCGAGCGCGAGGTTCTCTATCCGCTCGCCGGCCTCTCCGGCGCGGACGCCGACGCCTATGCGGCGCTGCAGGGGGCGACGCGGCAATTGGCGGGCGCGCGCTTCACCATCGCCGCCGATTATGTCGACGGCCGCATCAGCCGCGAGCAGGCGATCGCGCTCACCCAGCGCTACGGCCTGCTCTCGCGGCCGCGCGCCGAGCAGGTCGTCGCCTTCACCGAACATTATCGCGCCTATGTGATCAATTACGGGCTCGGCCAGGCCCTGGTCCGGGCCGCGATCGAATCCACCGGCTCGACGCCGGAGGCGCATTGGGCCGCGATGTGGTGGATCCTGTCGGGGCCGACCATCCCGAGCGACCTCGGCGCGACGGCCGGCTGATGCGCTGCGTCTGGGATGATCGCCAGCGCGCCCATGCGCCGGAGCTGGAGCTGCACAATGGCGGCTTCGTGCCCTTCGCTGAGACGCCGGCGCGGGCGGAGTCGATCCTCGCCGCGGTCGGCCCGGTCGAGGCGGCGGCGGACCATGGCGAGGCGCCCCTCCGCGCCGTCCATACGGCGGACTATCTCGCCTTCCTGCGCAGCGCGCATGCCGATTGGCGCGCCGCCGGGCGGCCGGGCGATGCCAACGGCTATGCCTGGCCGGTGGTCCGCCGCCGGCCGCGCGCGCCCGACCGGATCGACGCGCGCCTCGGCGCCTACAGCTTCGACGCATCGAGCCCGATCGCCGCCGGCACCTGGGACAGCGCCTATTGGGGCGCGCAGACCGCCCTCACCGCGCTCGACGCCGTGCTTGCCGGGGAGCGCGCCGCCTTCGCGCTCTGTCGGCCGCCCGGCCATCATTGCGGCGCCGATTATCTCGGCGGCTATTGCTATCTCAGCAATGCGGCGATCGCCGCCGAGGCCGCAATCGCCGCCGGCCGGCGCAAGGTCGCGATCCTCGATATCGATTATCATCACGGCAACGGCACCCAGGACATCTTCTACGCCCGCGGCGACGTGCTCTTCGCCTCGATCCACGCCGATCCGCGCACCGATTATCCCTTCTTCTGGGGCCATGCCGACGAGACCGGCGAAGGCGCTGGCGAAGGCGCGACCCTGAACCTGCCGCTGCCGCGCGGTGCCGATCTCGCCGCGTACCGTCCCGCGCTCGAAACGGCATTGGAGCGCATCGCCGCCTTCGCGCCCGCGCTGCTGGTCGTCTCCTACGGCGCCGACACCTTCGCCGGCGATCCGATCTCGCAATTCCGGCTGGAGACGGCGGATTATGCGATCGTCGCGCGCCGCATCGCCGCGCTCGGCCTGCCCGCGTTGATCGTCATGGAGGGCGGCTATGCGGTCGAGGCGCTCGGCGCCAATGTCGCCGCCTTCCTGGAGGGCTTCTGATGATCCCCGGCCTGCTCGACCATCTGTTCGTTCTCCTCGTCCTCGTCGTCCTCTTCCCCTTCGTCGGCTGGTGGGCCTATCGCCGCTTCCTTGAGAGGCTGTCGCGAGAGGGCGGCCGCGCGCTCGTTCGGGAATATCAGCACACGATCCTCTGGCTGATCGGCCTCGGCGCGGCCACGCTCGCGCTCTGGCTCGCCAGCGGCCGCAGCCTGGCCGCGCTCGGTCTGGCCGCGCCGCGCGAGGGGCGCGCCAGCGAGTTCACCTTCAGCATCGCCGCGGGCGCCCTCGCCGCGCTGATCCTCCGCCCGCTCGCCGCCGGGTTCAGCCGAAAGGCGGCGGCCGGCCTCCGCCGGCAGATGGCCAAGCTCGAAGCCTTCCTGCCGAAGACCGTGGAGCAGCTCTGCTGGGGCCTGATCGTCTCGCTCTTCGCGGGCCTCTGCGAGGAGATCGCCTATCGCGGCTACCTCATCCCCTATTTCCGCTTCTGGCTGCCGCAATGGCCGGCCTTGATCGCGGCGGCGGTCCTGTTCGGCCTCGCCCATATCTACCAGGGCCTGGGCGGCACCCTGATGACCGCAATCCTCGGCCTCGCCTTCGGCTATATCTATGTCGAGACGAGCTCGCTTGCGCTCCCGATCGTGCTGCACGCGGCGGTGGACATCTCGGCGATGGTCACCGCCTGGCTCGTGCTGCGCCCTCGTGCGGAGGCGAGCGCCTGAGTCCGACGCCGGGATAGAAGGGAAAAGGGATTTCACGCGAAGGCGCGAAGGAAGAAGGAAAGGCGCGAAGGCCTTCCCCCAATCCCGTTCGGACTGAGCTTGTCGAAGCCCTTTCCTGGTCCTTTGCAGCAAGGGAGGAAGGAGGGGGCTTCGACAGGCTCAGCCCGAACGTTTTTCCCTTGCTCGGACCTTCGCGCCTTTCCTCTCTTCTTCGCGCCTTCGCGTGGAATGGCTTTTCTTACAGCTTCTCGGTCAGCTCGGGCACGATCTTGAACAGGTCGCCGACCAGGCCGACGTCGGCGACCTGGAAGATCGGCGCGTCCTCGTCCTTGTTGATCGCGACGATCGTCTTGGAATCCTTCATGCCGGCGAGGTGCTGGATCGCGCCGGAGATGCCGATCGCGATATAGACTTCGGGCGCGACGATCTTGCCGGTCTGGCCGACCTGATAGTCGTTCGGCGCATAGCCGGCATCGACCGC
>JAFAZM010000090.1 GCA_019239785.1 Sphingomonadaceae bacterium | reverse complement strand
CGGATTTTCGCGGCTCCGTGTCTTCGCGCGCTTCGCGTCTCCTTCGCTCCCTTCGCGTGAAATAGCCCTTTTTCTTACTTTCCCTCTCAAATCGTCCCGCTGATCGTCAGCGTGAAGATCGGGCCGTAGAAGCGGTCGCGATTTTCCGTGAAGAGCCAGGCGTTGGTCCTGAGGCCGTCGTAAAAGCGGCGGCCGAAGCTCTCGTCGGTGCCGAGCAGATTGTCGACGGTGGCCCGCACGGTGAGGCCGAACACATTCTTGTGCTCGACATAGGCGCCGAGGCTGCCGGGATGATCGACGGAATGCCAGCGCTGGTCGAGCCGCAGCAAAGGCGACTGGCGGTACTGGAAGAATTCGGCGCCATAGGCGAGCTGGGTGTGCGGGATGTCATGGCGGAAGACGATATCGATCTGCCGCGTCATATTCTCGTTGATCGGCCGCCGCCGGTGGGTGAGCGGATCGGTCAACCGCGTCTTCTGGAACTGCAGGCTGAGATCGACCTTGGCGCCGCGCAGCCCAAGCGGATCGAGGTTGAAGGTGCTCGTCCACTGCACCCCGTAGATTGTGGCGATGCCCGGCAGATTGCCCGGCGACTGGCCGCCGTTCACCGGGATCACGTCGACGATGTCGCTGATCCAGCGGCTGTAGAGCCGCGCCGTCGCATTGCCCCAGCGCCCCAGGTTGCGCGCGACCTGGACCTGCGCGTTCCAGCTTTGCGGCGGCACCAGGTTCGCGTTGCCCGCATTCTGGGTGCCGGCGCTGATATTGCCCGAGGCGACGAAGTCGAAGAAGTTGAGCTGGCCGACGACGCGCTCGAGCCTGGCGCTGACGTCGAATCCCGGATGCGGCTGCCAGGCGAGATTGAGGAAGCCCTTCGGCCGGTAGAAGGTGCGGGTGAGGCCGCCGGCACCGTCCTGGCTCAACTGCGAATATTCGCCGCCGAGCGAGGCCTGCAAGGTGAGGTGGGCGGCGAGGGGGCGTCCGTAGGTCAGCATCGCTTCGGCCCGGCGCTCCTGCACGATCGCGGCCGAGTTGGGGAAGGGCACGGCCACGAAATTGCCGGTCGGGTCGAGGTCGAACAAGCCATTGTCGACGTCGAGCCGGTTGAGCGCACCTTCGAGGCTGATCTGCCAGTCGGCGCCGCCGCCATGCCAGCGATATTCGCCGCGGCCGATCGTCTCCGTCGTGTCGCCGGTCTGGGTGAAGCGCTGCCCGAGCGTCGGCGTCGCGTCGGCATAGGTCTGGACCAGGGTCTGGCGGAACGGCGTGTGGGTGAAATGGCGAAGGCCGATCAGCTTCAGCCGGCCGCCGCCGAGGCCGAATTCGTAATCGCCGCCCAGCTCGTAATCATATTGCCGAGTCCGCTCCCGGAGGTCGCGGTTGCGGTCGGGCTGGCCGGCGCCGTGCCGGAGCGAGACCTCCTCGACATCCTGGTGGAGGATGCCGGCGGCGGCGTTGACGTTGAGGATCGCGCCATTGCCGAAGGCGCGGCGGATCGTGCCGGTCAGCCGCGGCTGCTCGCCATTGACGCTCAGCACCTCGTCGCGCGTGTCGAGCAGGATGCCGCCAGGCGTGGTGACCAGCTCCGGCCCGGCATTGCCGTTGCGGAAGGAATCGTTGCGCAGGCTGAGCGTATATTGGGTCGCGCCGATCGAGCCGTTCAGCGAGACCTCGCCATTGGTCCAGCGGAACGGGGTGCGGCGGGCGCGGATCTGCGGCCGGTAGACGAAATTGCCGGAAAGGCCGCGCGACACGGTGATCACGTTGGCGACCTGGCCTGTGAGGCCGGAAATGTTGAGGGTGGCGCCGTCGACGATCTCGATCCGGGCGACGTTGCTGGCGCTGATCCGGCGCAGTTCGGTCAGGATGTCGGTCGACTTGCCCGAGAAGCGCTCGCCGTTGATCAGCACGTTGCCGGTCGCCTGGCCGAGCCCGCGCCGATCGGTGTCGCCCTGGTCGATCGCGAAGCCGGGCACGTTCTGCAGCATGTCGAGCGCGTTGCGCGGCGCGAAGCGGGCGAAGTCCGCAGGCGTGTAGGTCCGCGCGGCTGAGGCAGCGGCCGGGATCGCCGGCGGCGGAGTCGCCTGCTGCGCAAGCAGGGGCGCGGCCGAGGACATGAGGGCGATGAGCAGCGCAAGGCGCGCGCAGGACGGCGTCGTCATTCGTCTTCTCCCCGCGCCGCCGTCCCCTGCGGCCATGGACGATGTGGTACGCTACATTTGTAGCATGAGCATTGCCCGGTCAAGCTGAACGCCCGCCGAACGCCGTCCGGCGAACCGGCTTTCGGCGAATCGCTTTTCGATGAAGCGCGGGCGGGGTTCGACGAACGTCGGGCGGCCGGCGCGGAACCCCGGCGCCGGCGCGTCGGTTCAGAAGCGCGAGGAGCGAGACGATGACCGACGACACCGAAACCCTCGACATGATCCACGAGGACGATCTGCCCGGCCACGAGAGCGAGCTGGAGCCGAAACCCGATTGGGAGCCGCTCTATCCGGGCTCGGGCCGGCTCAAGGACAAGGTGGCGCTCGTCACCGGCGCCGACAGCGGCATCGGCCGCGCCGTCGCCGCCTTGTTCGCGCGCGAAGGCGCCGATGTCGCCATCGTCTATCTCTGCGAGCATGACGATGCCGCGAAGACCAAAAGGATCGTCGAGGGCGAGGGCCGCAAGGCGATCGCGATCGCCGGCGATCTCGGCGACAAGGATTTCTGCGAGCGCGTGGTCAAGGAGACGGTCGAGAAGCTCGGCGGGCTCGACATCCTCGTCAACAATGCCGGCGAGCAGCATCCCGACAAGGAGATCACCGACATCAGCGAGGAGCAGCTGAAGCGCACCTTCCAGACCAACATCTTCTCGATGTTCTTCCTGACCCAGGCGGCGCGGCCGCACCTCAAGAAGGGCGCGGCAATCGTCAACTGCACCTCGGTCACCATGTACCAGGGCTCGAAGGAGCTGCTCGACTATAGCGCGACCAAGGGCGCGATCACCGCCTTCACCCGCTCGCTCTCCGAGAATCTGGTCGGCGACGGCATTCGCGTGAACGGCGTCGCGCCCGGGCCGATCTGGACGCCGCTCAATCCGTTCGGCGGCGCCTCGCCGGAGAAGATCAAGGATTTCGGCAAGGACACGCCGATGGGCCGCCCCGGCCAGCCCAACGAGGTCGCCCCCTCCTTCCTGTTCCTCGCTTGCGAGGATTCGCGCTACATGTCGGGGCAGGTCCTCCACCCGAACGGCGGCACCATCGTCGGCAGCTGACTTGTCCGCGTCGTCCCGGCGAAGGCCGGATTCCGGGCCGAGAAGTCTCAGCAGCGCCACCGGCCACAGACGCCGATGCCCTAGACCCCTGGTGGCGCCAGGAATATAGACTCCCCCTTCGAGCAGAGGGGAATTGCAATGCGCGCCGTCGGAGGGATCATCGCAGGTTTGATCGTGGCCATGGTCGTCACGATCCTGGTCGGCATCATCGGCCTGCGCTTCACCTTCAGCGTGCCGTCCAATGTCGATGCCGGCAATGCGCAGGCGCTGCTCGATACGCTCGGCGGCATGTCGGCCGCGGCCCAGCTCACGCTCGCCGCCGCCTGGCTGCTCGGCGGCCTTGCGGGCGCCTGGGTCGCGCGGCGCATCGCCGGCGCGGGCTGGCCGGCCTGGATCGTCACCCTGCTCGTGGCGGCCTACGTGCTGCTCAACACGTTGATCCTGCCAATGCCCGGCTGGATGCAGGTGGTCTGGATCGCCGCCCCGCTGATCGGCGGCCTGATCGGCAATCATCTGGGCCGCGGGACTGCCGCGCCCGCCGCCGCGACCACGGACGAGGCCGGAGACGCGCCGGCGGCACCATGAGCTGGCCGCCGCTGTCGGAGCCTCGCGACGGGCCGACGATCCGGACGCTGCATCTCCTCTCCCAGATCGCCGGCAAGGTGCCCACGGCGCTGCTCCCCTGGCGCAACCATGGCTGGCATCTGACGCTGCACGTGACTCCGCGCGGCCTCGCCACCGAACCGGTCCACGCTGCCGAGGGCAGCTTCACGCTCGCCTTCGACCTGGTCGACCAATTGTTCGCGCTCGAGGATGGGAACGGCCGCCGCACGCTGCCGCTGGGGCCGACGACGGTCGCCGCATTCCACCAGGCGGCGATGGGGCTGCTCGCCGAGGCCGGCTACGGGACGCGGATCAATGAACGGCCGAACGAGATCGATCCCGCCATTCCGTTCGCCGACGACCACGCGCCGCGCGCCTGGGATCCGGACAGCGCGCGCCACCTCCATGCCGCTTTGCTCGCGGCGGACCGGGTCTTCCGGCTTTTCCGCTCGTCCTTCCTCGGCAAGGTCAGTCCGGTCCACTTCTTCTGGGGCAGTTTCGACCTCGCCGTCACCCGCTTCTCCGGCCGGCCGGCGCCGCGCCATCCCGGCGGCATTCCCAATCTGCCGGACGCGGTCACTCGCGAGGCCTATAGTCACGAAGTCTCCAGTGCCGGCTTCTGGCCCGGCGGCGCCGGGGCGCCGGGCGGGCCCTTCTTCTATTCCTACGCCTATCCCGCGCCGCCGGGCTTCGCCGAGGCCGAGGTGCGGCCGGAGGCGGCGCGCTTCGACACCACGCTCGGCGAGTTCATCCTCGCTTACGGCGCGGTGCGCAGCGCCGCCGATCCCGACACGGCCCTGCTCGCCTTCCTCCAGTCGACCTACGAAGCCGCCGCGGATCTAGGGCAATGGGACAGGGTCGCGCTCGAATGCGCACCAGGCCGGCCCGGCGTGCCGCGGATGGTCTGAGGATCCGCCTGTGGTGCCGATATCGTGCTGGCCTCGGGGCGCGATTAAGCGCGAGACCGCCATCCTGGAGCAGTCGAGACTACCGGCGGCCTCGCCTGCCGTTGTGCACCGCCCGAACGGGAGCTAGCGGCGGATCGAAAGGAAGCGTGCCTTGGGCGGGCAGCAATAGCGGCCACCGCTCGAGGACGTTATGAACGCCGTTGCCGACCTCGCTTTCGATCAGCAGCAATTCGTCCGTGATCCATTCCATCGGCAGTTCGAACGGCGCGAAAGCGCACGGGTCATAACCAAGCGTCACATGCGGCCGCAGCCCCGACTTGCGGTGAAGCGGCGAAATCCCGCGCGTGGCCAGGCAGGCCAGCAGCATGCGATAGAAATCCTGGATCTCGCGCTGCCGGCCCATTGCGTGCATCGCCGCCCCCTTCTCGCCGCCGCGCAGGCGCCCGAGCCAGAACGGACAGGACGCCAGCTCCCGGCCGGCCAGCGCGGCGCGGACGCGTGCCGCAATAAATCGATCCTGGTGAGTGGGCTCGGCAATCACGAACAGGGTGAGATGGAAATACTCTCCCCTGATTCGACGGTTTGATTGTCCGGCGGCCGTAGCGATCTTCTCGAGCCAGCAACGCTGCACGAGATTCGGACGGAAGCCGAGGAAATAGCGAAAATAAGCGGGTCGACGCATGATGAATATCCTCTCGCGACTCGGACGGATGTTCCTAGTATGTTCCGAATTCACCGGCGAGTCGAATCTGGCGGAGCGCGGCTGGGGCCAGCCAAAGTTGGTGCGGCGGCGATGGCGGCGGACATGGGCGGGAACATTTTCATGGCTGTTTCGGCTCCGGAACCCGGATCAGGACGATAGAATTCCGCATTCCGGCAATTTAAAGGAGCGCCTCATGAAACACGCATCTTTCCTGCTGCTCGCCGGCTTCGCCGCCTTCCTGCTTCCAGCCGCCGCCGAGGCGCGGACCGCCCGCTGCGTCGTCCAGGGCGCCGGCGCGCCGATCTGGCGCGGGCCCTGCGACTTCGTGCCCGACCGCGGCGGCAGCTTCGGCATCCAGCCGCTGCGCGGCCTTTTCCCCGGCGGCGCCAGCGACATCAGCGTCGCGGTCACCGCGCCTGGCGTTGCCGATGTCCGCGGCCTCACCCGCGACGGCGTCAACTCGCGCTGGGGTGAGGCCCGCCGCTCCCGCCGCGACAAGGCCTGCTGGGTCGGCCAGGATTTCAGCGTCTGCGTTTACTGAGGCGGCACTAAGCGCATCGTCCGCCAATTCTTCTTTGCTGCATGTAGGCTGCAAACAAGAAGAAGACCCTCATCCCAACCTTCTCCCGCCCGGGGGAGAAGGGGTGCGCCGGCGATTCCCGTTTAACCCTCTCCCGCTCGCGGGAGGGGGCAGGGTGAGGGTCTTGTTCTTTTTCCCTAATCTTCGGCCGCGGTCAGCGCCCCAGCATCTTCTCGGGCTTCACCACCCTGTCGAATGTCTCCTCGTCGACCAGGCCGAGCTCGATCCCCGCTTCCTTCAGCGTCTGCCCATGCTTGTGGGCGTGCTTGGCGATGCTTGCGGCATTGTCGTAGCCGATCTCCGGCGCGAGCGCGGTGACCAGCATCAGCGACTTGTTCATCAGCTCGGCGATGCGGCGCTCGTCCGGCGCCATGCCGTCGAGGCAGCGCTCGGTGAAGCTGTCCATGCCGTCGGCGAGCAGGTTGATCGAGCGGACCACATTGGCGCCGATCAGGGGCTTGAACACGTTCAGCTCCAGATGGCCCTGGAGGCCGCCGATCGTGACCGCGACATGATTGCCCATCACCTGGGCGGCGACCATGGTCAGGCTCTCGCACTGGGTCGGGTTGACCTTGCCGGGCATGATCGAGCTGCCCGGCTCGTTGGCGGGCAGGGACAGCTCGCCGAGGCCGGAGCGCGGGCCGCTCCCCAGGAAGCGGATGTCATTGGCGATCTTGTTGAGCGCCACCGCCAGCG
>JAFAZM010000006.1 GCA_019239785.1 Sphingomonadaceae bacterium | reverse complement strand
AGCTTCTCGGTCTCGCGCACCGAAAGGCCGCGACGGATCACCTCCTCGGCGAGGGCGACCGGATCCGGCGCGGTGATCAGCGCCCGGGCATGGCCCATGCTGAGCTGACCGCCGCCGACCAGATTCTGGACCTTGGTCGGAAGATCGAGCAACCTCAATAGGTTGGCGACATGGCTGCGCGACTTGTGGACGAGCCTGCCGAGCTCCTCCTGGGTGTGGCCATATTCGTCGAGCAGCCGCCGGTAGGCCTGCGCCTCTTCGATCGCGTTGAGGTCCTGGCGCTGGATATTCTCGATCAGCGCGACTTCGAGCGTCTCCTCGTCGCTGAACTCGCGCACGATCGCCGGGATTTCGTGCAGCCGCGCGCGCTGGGAAGCGCGCCAGCGCCGCTCGCCGGCGACGATCTGGAAGCGATGGCCGTGCGGGCGGACGACGATCGGCTGGATCACGCCGCGCGTCTGGATCGAGGCGGCGAGCTCGACCAGGCTCTCCTCCTGGAAGATACGGCGCGGCTGGCCGGGATGCGGCTCGATGCTCGCGACCGGGATCATCTGGACCGCGCCGCGCGTGCCTTCGCCCGGCGCGACCGACGCCTCCTGCGCGACCTCGCCGAGCAGGGAGGACAGGCCGCGCCCCAGGCCGGAGGGGCGCTTCTTGACCGGGAAGGGATCGCTCATGCCGCCTCCTTCCTTTTCGGCAGCCGGTCGATCAGCTCGCGGGCAAGCGCCATATAGGCCTCCGACCCCGGGCAGCGATGGTCGTAGATCAAGGCAGGCATGCCGTGGCTCGGCGCCTCGGAGAGGCGGACGTTTCGCGGGATCACCGTCTCGAACACCACCTTGCCGAGGCAGGCGCGGACGTCGGCCGCGACCTGCGCCGAAAGATTGTTGCGCTTGTCGAACATGGTCAGGGCGACGCCGAGGATCGAGAGCTCCGGATTGAAGCGGGCGCGGATCCGCTCGACCGTCTGGAGCAGCTGGCTGAGCCCTTCCAAAGCGAAGAATTCCGTCTGCAGCGGCACCAGGATCGAATTGGCGGCTACCAGTGCGTTGACCGTCAGCAGGCCCAAAGAGGGCGGGCAGTCGATCAGGCAGACGTCCCAGCGTGCGTCGGCGGCGCCCTCCAGCGCCTTGTCCAGCCGGTGAGTTCTTCCTTGTAATTCAATGAGTTCGATCTCGGCGCCGGATAGGTCGACGGTTGCCGCGATCAGGTCGAGTCGGGGCACCCTGGTCGGCACCACCGCCTGCTCGAGGGTCGATTGGCCGGTGAGCAATTCGTAGCTCGAATGATCGCGCAGATTGTGGCCGATGCCCATCCCGGTCGACGCATTACCCTGCGGGTCGAGGTCGATCAGCAACACCCGGCTGCCGGTCGCGGCCAATGCGGTGGCGAGGTTGATCGCCGTCGTCGTCTTGCCGACTCCGCCTTTCTGGTTTGCGACCGCGATCCGGATCATCGTCTCTTCCTTCCGCCCGCCCGGCGCACGCCCTCCGCGACAATGATCCGCGCTTCGGGATCGGTCACGCTCGGTTCGAGCCGGAACTCACCCTGCCACGAAGAGTCGAGCGCTTCCAGTTCCGACTGGGCGTTCTTTCCCTTTGGCAGCAGCCAGATCGTCTTTGTTGTGGACAATTCTGTGCCCAAGTCGAGGAGACGAGGCAAAGGCGCGAAGGCGCGCGCGCTGACCACGTCGAACGGAGGCCGCTTCAGCCGCTCGACCTTCGATGCGACGATCTCCACTGCCACGCCGAGCGATTCGGCTGCACGCGCGAGGAAGTCGGCGCGCAGGCGCCGTTCCTCCACCAGGGTGACCGGCCCCTGGTGCAGCAGCGCGACGACCAGGCCGGGAAAGCCCGCACCGCTGCCCAGATCGACCCATGGGGCGCCGGGCGAAGGCGCGAAGCGGAGCAGCTGCGCGGAATCGGCGATATGGCGGAGCCAGATTCGATCCAGGCTGGCGCTCGAGACGAGGTTCTGGCGGGTATTCTCCTGCTGCAGCAGGGCCGCGAAGGCGTCGAGCTGGGCCATTGTTTCACGTGGAACATTGCAGTTCCGGGCCACCCAGGACCTTGCTTCGGCCTCGTCCATCAGGCCGCTTTGCGGCGCGCATGGACGAGGATGGCAGCCAGGGCGGCCGGGGTGACGCCACGGATCCGGGCGGCTGCGCCGAGCGTGGCAGGGCGCGCGGCGCTCAGCCGCTCGACCATCTCGTTCGACAGGCCCGGCAGCGCGGCATAATCGAGCGTAGGCGGGAGGCGCACCGCCTCATCCGCGTGCAGCCGCTCGATCTCGGCCTGCTGCCGCGCGACATAAGGCGCATAACGATGGTCCTGGATCGCCTCTTCCAGCAAAGCAGGGGCAAAGCTCGCAAGCTCCGGCGCGCAGGCGATGAGGGCTGCGGCGTCGGTCTCCGGGAAGCGCAGCTGCTCGGCGAGGCTCAGTCTGCCCTTGGGAGCCGGAGCAGTGAGTATCCCCTCCAGCCGCGCCCGCGCTTCCCGCCAAGCCGAGAAGTGGCGTTGCCGTGCCGCCGAGACGCAGCCCGTGGCGATCGCCTTCGGCGTCAACCGCGCCGCCGCATTGTCGGCGCGCAATCGCAGCCGATATTCGGCACGGGCGGTCAGCATCCGATAGGGCTCGGTCACCCCCTGCAGGACGAGATCGTCGATCATCACGCCGATATAGGAGTCGCTGCGGTCGAACAGGACCGGCGCGGCGCCGGCCGCCCAGGCGGCGGCATTGAGCCCGGAGACCAGGCCCTGCGCCGCCGCCTCCTCATAGCCGGTGGTGCCGTTGATCTGCCCGGCGAGATAGAGGCCTTCGACCTCGCGCACGGCGAGCGTCGACCCCAATATGCGAGGATCGACATGGTCGTACTCCACAGCATAGCCTGGCTGCAGGATCTTGGCCCGCTCAAGGCCCGCCATCGTCCGCACCATGGCGAGCTGCACGTCCGCCGGGAGCGAGGTCGAAATGCCGTTCGGATAGATGGTCGGATCATCGAGGCCCTCCGGCTCCAGGAAGATCTGGTGGCCGTCGCGGTCGCCGAACCGGTGCACCTTGTCCTCGATCGACGGGCAGTAGCGCGGCCCGATCCCGCTGATTTCGCCCGCGAAAAGCGGCGACCGGTCGAGATTGGTGCGGATCAGCGCGTGCGTGCGGGCATTGGTGCGCGTGATCGCGCAGAAGAGCTGCGGCGCGATGCGGCCGCCGCTCATCGGCGACATCGTCCAGTCGCCGTCGTCCGAGGGCTGGCGCTCGAGGCCGGCCCAGTCGATCGTGCGGCCGTCGAGGCGCGGGGGCGTGCCGGTCTTCAGCCGGGCGAGCGGCAGCCCGAGCGCGCGCAGCTGCCCGGCCAGCGCGGTCGCCGCCCGTTCGCCGACGCGCCCTCCCGCATGGTTGGTCATGCCGAAATGCAGCTTGCCGCCGAGAAAGGTGCCGGTGGCGAGGATGACGGCCCTGGCGCGCAGCTCGCGGCCGTCGGCCAAGGTGACGCCGGCCACGCGGCGGCCGTCCAGCCGCAAGGCGGCGGCCTCCCCTTCGACGATCGCCAACCCCGCCTGCGCATCGACGAGGGCGTGGATCGCCGCGCGATAGCGCTTCCGGTCCGCCTGGATCCGAGGGCCGCGGACCGCGGCCCCCTTGCTGGCATTGAGCATGCGGTAATGGATTGCGGCATGGTCGGAGGCGCGCGCGATCAGGCCGTCGAAGGCATCGACCTCGCGGATCAGGTGGCCCTTGCCAAGCCCGCCCATGGCCGGATTGCACGACATCGCGCCGATCTGGCCGCGGTTGAAGCTGAGCAGGGCAACGGAGGCGCCCATCCGGGCCGCGGCGGCCGCGGCCTCCGTGCCGGCATGGCCGCCGCCCACGACGATGATGTCGAAATCCTGCGTCACGCCGGGGCTTTAGCGCATTGTTCCACGTGAAACATCACTTCCCGATGCAGAATCGCCCGAACAGGGCGTCGAGCATGTCCTCAAGCCCCGCGCGCCCGGTGACGCGATCCAGGACGTTCCGCGCCTGCCGCAGCGACTCCGCCGCGATAAGCGGGTCTGTGGCCGCCGCCGCCTCCCCAATCGCGCCCTTCGCGTCGTTCAGCAGAGCCCGATGCCTTCGGTTGATCGCGACCTCTCCCTGCGCCGGGAGCAGGGCAGCTGAATGTCGAATCAGGAGTCGAATGAGTTCGGCAAGCCCCTGACCGGTCTTCGCCGAGACCGAAATGACCGCGCCGGGATCGGGCGGGCCGAGATCGGCCTTGGCATGGACCAGCAAGGCGCGTTCCGGCTTCTCGCCGGCGGGACCGAGCCAGAGCGCCAGGTCCGCGGTCTCGAGCTGACCGCGCGCCCGTTCCACACCGATCGCTTCGGTCCTGTCCCCTCCCTCCCGCAGGCCCGCCGTGTCGATCAACAGGAAGGGAATGCCGTCCAGCGAGACCGGCGCCTCGATCACGTCGCGGGTGGTGCCGGCGATCTCCGAGGTGATCGCCGCGTCGCGGCCCGCCAAGGCATTGAGCAAGCTCGATTTCCCGGCGTTCGGCGGACCTGCGATGACGACCCGGACGCCCTCGCGAAGGCGATCGACGGTCGGTCTGGCCAGGAAGGCCTCGAACTCGGCGGCGAGCGCCCCAAGCGCCGGGCCGGGATCGTCCGGCGCGACATCGCCCTCGTCCGAGAAATCGAGCGCCGCCTCAATCCGCGCCGCCAGCGCCAGCAATTCCGCCTGCCAGGCCGCGACCTGGCGGCTCAATGCGCCGCCGGCCAGAGCGAGCGCCGCGCGGCGCTGCGCTTCGGTCTCCGCCTCGACCAAATCGGCGAGGCCTTCCGCCTCGGCAAAGTCGATTCGGCCGTTCTCGAAGGCGCGGCGGGTGAACTCGCCCGGCTCGGCGAGGCGCAGGCCCTCGATCCGGCCAAGCGCCGCCAGCACCGCCGCCACCACGGCGCGGCCGCCGTGCAGCTGCAGCTCCGCGCTATCCTCGCCGGTCTCGCTCTTCGGTCCGTCGAAGCGAAGAACCAAGGCATTATCAAGGACTTGCTCGCCCTCACGAAGCCTGGCCAGCCGGGCGACGCGCGGCTCCGGCAGCCGCCCGGCGAGCGCTTCGAGCGCCGCATGGGCACGCGGGCCGCTGATCCGCACCACCGCCACCGCGGCCGGCGGCGCGCCGGACGACAAGGCGTAGATCGTGTCGGTCAGCGCGTCGATTTCCCGCCGCTTTGGCCGCCCATCTGGTCGAGCATCTGCTTCCACAGATTCATGCCCGCCTCGTTCATCGGCCCCCACGCCTTCATCATGTCGCCGAACATCTCCGGCGTCGGCCCGTCGGTGACCGCGGCCTTCATCTTCGCGACATAGGCTTCGTGGACCGGGCTGAGGTCCGGCAGGCCCAGGAATCGCCGCGCCTCCTCGGGCGTGCAATCGACGTCGACGGTGACTTTCATGGAACCGGCCTCCTCTCGGACCCTTTTGGCCCGGTGGCTCTATGTCTATAGAGCCGGCCTGCGCAAGAGGAGGACAGTCATGGCCTATGTCGAGATTCCCACCCTGGACGGCGAGGGAAATTTCAAGGCCTGGCTGGCCGAGCCGGAAGGCACGCCCAAGGGCGCGATCGTCGTCATCCAGGAGATTTTCGGGGTCAACGAAGGCATCCGCCGCAAGGCCGACCATTGGGCATCCCTGGGCTATCTCGGCATCGCGCCGGACCTGTTCTGGCGGCTCCAGCCCGGCGTCGAGCTGAACCCGGACGAGCCCGAGCAATTCCAGCAGGCGCTCGGCCTGATGCAGCGCTTCGACCAGGACCAGGGCATTGCCGACATCGAAGCGACGATCCGCGCCGCGCGGGCGCGGCTGCCCGAGGGCGGCAAGGTCGGCGCGGTCGGCTATTGCCTCGGCGGCCGGCTCGCCTTCATGACGTCAGCCCGCACCGACGTGGATGCGTCGGTCGGTTATTACGGCGTGGGCCTCGAAAATCTGCTGGGCGAGAAGCATGCGATCGCCAGGCCCCTGCTGCTCCACATCGCCGGCGCCGACCATTTCGTCACGCCCGACAAGCAGGCGCAGATCCACGAAGGCCTGGACGACCATCCCAAGGTGACGATCTACGATTATCCGGGCGAGGATCACGGCTTCGCCGCCGAGATGGGCAAGAGGCGGAGCGCTAACGCAGCCGAGCTCGCCGACAGCCGCACCGAAGCCTTCTTCGCCGCGCAGCTCGGCTGAGATGGCGCCCTATCGCCTGATCATCCGGAAAACCGGCGGCCCGGAGGTCATCGAGCGCGAGGAGCTGGGACCGCTGACGCCCGGGCCCGGCGAGGTTCTGGTCCGGCACCAGGCGATCGGGCTCAACTTCATCGACACCTATTATCGCTCCGGCCTCTATCCGCTCAGCCTGCCCTCCGGCCTCGGCAGCGAGGCTGCCGGCGTCGTCGAGGCCGCCGGCGAGGGCAGTGGCTTCCGCGAGGGCGAGCGGGTCGCCTATGCGCTGGGGCCGCCGGGCGCCTATGCGACGCACCGGCTGGTCGCCGCCGACCGGCTCGTGCGGCTGCCCGACGACGTGGATGCCGAAACCGCGGCCGCGGTGATGCTGAAGGGCTGCACCGCGGAGATGCTGGTCGAGCGCTGCGCGAAGGTGCAGGCGGGGGATTGGGTGCTGGTCCATGCCGCGGCCGGCGGGGTCGGCTCGCTGCTCGTGCCCTGGCTGAAGGCGGTGGGGGCGAAGGTGATCGCCCATGCCGGCTCCGCGGAGAAAGCGGAAATCGCCGACGCGCTCGGCGCCGACCACAGCCTGCACTGCCCGTTCGAGGAATTGGCCGACCAAGTGCGGGCGCTCACCGGCGGCGCCGGCGTCCGCTCTGTGCTGGACGGGGTCGGCGCGGCGAGCTGGGCGGCGTCGCTCGCCAGCCTCGGCCGGCGCGGGCTGATGGTCACCTACGGCAATGCCTCCGGCCCGGTCCCCCCGTTCAGCCCGCTCGAGCTCTCGCGCCGCGGCTCGCTGTTCGTCACCCGGCCGACGCTCGGCGACTATGTCGCGACGCGCGCGGAGCTCGAGGCGTCGGCGGCGCGGCTGTTCGAGATGCTCCGCTCCGGCGCGATCCAGGTGCAGATCGGCGCCCGTTTCCCGCTCGCCCACGCGGCCGAGGCGCACCGGGCGCTGGAAGCGCGTAAGACCACCGGCTCGACCCTGCTGATCCCCTGAGCGTCTAGAGCGATTTCTAGTCAGATGGCAGCATCTGACGACTCGGAAATCGCGGCCAGACAAAGACTTAGAGCGGTTTGTGATCTGATGCAATCAGATCACAAACCGCTCTAGCCCCCGAACCAGCCGGAGACCGTCGGCCTCAGCTCATGGGCGCCGTCCCAGATCATGCTGAGCGCGACGTAGAGGATCAGCAGCAGGCCGATCCAGGCGATCCAGCGGTAACGCTGGACGAGCTTCGCGACCAGGTTCGCGGCAAGCCCCATCAAGGTCACCGACAAAGCCAGGCCGATGAACAGGACCGCCGGATGCTCGCGCGCGGTGGCGGCGACGGCGAGCACGTTGTCGAGGCTCATCGAAAGATCGGCGAGCGTGATCTGGACCGCCGCCTGCAGGAAGGTCTTGCTCCTGGGCGGCCCCTCCACCGCCTCGGTCTCGGGATCGTCCGCGGTCACTTCATGGCCGGGCCGAAGCTCCCGATACATGTTGTAGGCGACCCAGAGCAGGAGCAGGCCGCCCGCTAGCACCAGCCCGGTGATCTTCAGCAATTGCGTCGCGATGAGCGCGAAGCCGATCAGGAAGACCAGGGCCATGCCGACGCCGAGCATGATCACCCGGCGCCGCTCCTTCGCCGGCAGGCCGGAGGTCAGGGTCCCCATGATCACGACATTGTCGCCGGCCATGGTGAGGTCGATCAGGATCACCTGGCCAAGGGTGAAGAGCCCGGCCGCAGTGAAGATGTCGGCGAAGTCGAACATGGCCGGGCGAACGGGCGCCGCGCGCTATTGGTTCATCGAGGCGAAGAAATCCTCGTTGGTCTTCGAATCCTTCATCTTGTCGAGCAGGAACTGCATCGCGTCGACGGTGCCCATCTGCATCAGGATCCGGCGCAGCACCCACATCTTGGAGAGCTTGGCCTGGTCGACCAGCAATTCCTCCTTGCGGGTGCCGGACTTGCCGACGTCGAGCGAGGGGAAGATGCGCTTGTCGGAGACCTTGCGGTCGAGCACGATCTCGGAATTGCCGGTGCCCTTGAACTCCTCGAAGATGACCTCGTCCATCTTGGAGCCGGTATCGATCAAGGCGGTGGCGATGATCGAGAGCGAGCCGCCCTCCTCGATGTTGCGCGCGGCGCCGAAGAAGCGCTTCGGCCGCTGCAGCGCATTGGCGTCGACGCCGCCGGTCAGCACCTTGCCCGAGCTCGGCACCACCGTGTTGTAGGCACGGCCCAGGCGGGTGATCGAATCGAGCAGGATGACGACGTCCTTCTTATGCTCGACCAGGCGCTTCGCCTTCTCGATCACCATCTCGGCGACCTGGACGTGGCGGCTGGCCGGCTCGTCGAAGGTCGAGGAGATCACCTCGCCCTTCACCGAGCGCTGCATGTCGGTGACTTCCTCCGGCCGCTCGTCGATCAGCAGCACGATCAGAAAGACCTCGGGATGGTTGTCGGTGATCGCCCGGGCGATGTTCTGCAGCAGCACCGTCTTGCCGGTGCGCGGCGGCGCCACGATCAGGGCGCGCTGGCCCTTGCCCTGCGGCGAGATGATGTCGATCACCCGCGCCGACTTGTCCTTGATCGTCGGATCGGCGCTGTCGAGGGTCAGCTTCTCCTCGGGGTAGAGCGGAGTGAGATTGTCGAAATTGACGCGGTGGCGGACCGCGTCGGGGTCGTCGAAATTGACCTGGGAGACGCGGACCAGGCTGAAATAGCGCTCGCCCTCCTTGGGGCCGCGAATCTCGCCTTCGACCGTGTCGCCGGTCCTGAGGCCGAACTTGCGGACCTGGTTCGGCGAGACGTAGATGTCGTCGGGGCCGGCCAGATAGTTGGAATCGGCCGAGCGCAGGAAGCCGAAGCCGTCCTGCAATACCTCGATCGTGCCCATGCCCATGATCTCGCCGCCCTGGTCGGCGCGGACCTTGAGGATGGAGAACATCAGCTCCTGCTTGCGCAGGGTCGAGGCGCCCTCGACGCCAAGCTCTTCGGCCATGGCGACCAGCTCGGCGGGGGTTTTCTGCTTGAGGTCGTTCAGATGCATTGGAAACTCTTGAGATACGGATTCCGGGCGGAAAACTCGGAATGTCTGGAAGATGGAGAGCTTGAGAAACCCGCACGGACGGCAGGGCAACGACTGAGGCCGCGATTATGCTCCGCCTCTGGTCAAGTCAAGCGAGCGAAAGCTGTGTTGCGAAGGGCGCCCCGCGAAGGGGCGGCTTGCAAGCTGGCCGGTTCTACATATGGTGTGGTTCGTCAAAGAAGAAGGGGGCAGATATGTACGGTCACGATTCCGGCGCCTATGTCTTCGGCCAGCTTTTCGGCATCATCATCGCCGCGGTCATCGCGGTGCTCGTCGCCAAGGATGCCAATGCGCGCGGCATGAACGGCATTCTCTGGGGCATCTTCACCTTCTTCCTGTGCATCATCGCGCTGCCGATCTACCTGGTGGTGCGCAAGCCCAGGCTCGATGGGGGCGCCTGAGCGCCCACCGCTGGCGCTCCGCCTGCTGCTGCTCGCGGGGCTGGTCGCATTTGCGGGCCTGGACCATAATCCACTGGTCCGCTTCGAAGCTTGGGCTGGGCTGTCGCCGGCCCCGCTCGAGCGCTTCTTCGGGCTCAGGGGGCCGTTCAGCGGGATGACCGAGGCCAGCTATCGGCTCGTCCATCTCGATCTGGCCGGCTCCTTGCGCGCCAACGTCCTGACCGTGCCCCTGCTTGCGGCGGCGGCTTGGTGCCTGGTCCTCTGGACGGCGCCGCGCCTCCGCACGCGGGGGCAGGAATATCTGTTCCTTGGGGGCGCCGTGGTTGCGGCAGCGATCAACAACCTCTCTGCGGCCTGGCTCCAGTCCGCTTGAGGTCAGAACGGCCGGACGATCACCAGTACGACGATCAGGGCGACGGCGATGCCGGGGATCTCGTTCATGATCCTCAGCGCCTTGCCGCTGACCGGGCGGATGCCCTTCTCGAGCTTGTTGCCATAGTCGATCATCCAGCCGTGATAGCCCGACAAGGCGACGACGATGGCGAACTTGGCGAGGAACCAGCCTTGGGTCCAGGCGCTCGTGATATAGGCGAGCAGCAGGCCGAAGGTCCACACCAGGATCATCGCCGGGGTGATGATGATCTTGCGCAATTTCTTCTCGCGCTCGATCCACCTCTTCTCCTCGTCCGAGCCGGGCGCCGATTCCTGGTGGTAGACGTAATAGCGCGGCAGCATGAACAGGCCCGCGATCCAGAAGATCACGAAGATGATGTGGCCGGCTTTGAGCCATGCATAGGTCACGATCAGCAGCGATCCGATTTGATAGGTCACCGGCGCACCAAAGCGAGCAGCTGCTCGACATGGGCGATCGGGGTTTCCTTGATGATGCCGTGGCCGAGGTTGAAGATGTGCGGCCTCCCCTCGAAACTAGATAGGATGCGCCCCACCGCCTTTTCAAGCGCAGCCCCGCCGGCGAGCAAGGCCAGCGGATCGAGATTGCCCTGGAGCGGCAGGCTCTCGGGCAGCGCGCGCGCCGCCCAGGCGGGATCGACCGTCTCGTCGAGGCCGAGCGCGTCGATTCCGGTCTGCTGCGCATAGGCGACCAGCTTCGCGCCGGCGCCCTTCGGGAAGCCGATGATCGGGACGTCGGGATGCCGCTCCTTCAGCGCGGCGACGATCCGCGCGGTCGGCGCGATCACCCAGCGTTCGAACTGGTCCGGCGCCAGGCTTCCCGACCAGCTGTCGAACAATTGCACCGCCTCGGCGCCGGCGCGGATCTGGCCGGAGAGATAGTCGACCGTCATCGCCGCGACCGCCTCGACGATCGCCGCGAACGCGCCGGGATCGGAATAGGCCATGAGCCGCGCCTCGGCCTGGTCGCGGCTGCCGCGGCCGGCGACCATATAGGTCGCGACCGTCCACGGGCTGCCCGCAAAACCCAGCAAAACCGTCGTTTCCGGGAGGGCCTCCTTCACTTTCTCCACAGTCCGATAGATCGGCTCCAGCCGGGCAGGGACGCGCTCGAGCGCGGCGAGCGCGGCGTCGGCCAGAGGCGGCGACAGACGCGGCCCTTCGCCTTCCTCGAAGCGCAGCTCCTGGCCGAGCGCATAGGGTACGATCAGGATATCGGAGAAAAGGATCGCTCCGTCGAAACCGAAGCGCCGGATCGGCTGGAGCGTGATCTCGGCCGCGGCCTCGCTGTCCGTCGCCAGCTCGAGGAAGCCGCCCTTCTCGGCCCTGAGCGCGCGATATTCGGGCAGATAGCGCCCCGCCTGGCGCATCAGCCAGATCGGTTTTCTCTTGTCTATTCCGCCCTTTAGAGCGTGGAGGAGCGGCTTGGGCGGCGCGGGCATCGGGTCGGGCGTCTCCGCTCTCTTATCCTTTATATATAATTAAAAGAGAGTCTGTAGAGGTTGGTAGTGCGGGGATCAGCGGGGCTTATTCGCTCGCACAAATTTTGCCAACAGCTTGACGGCTCCAGACTCGCGGCTTTGCGCGGAGTCGCGCCCGCCATCCCCGGAATCCACAGCCGGCCGGTGGATTTTTTCCCTTGTGCGCGCCGCTGTGGACGGATGCGGGTGGTGGTGCGGACGAATCCCATCCTTGAGTTTGCCCCGAGCCTTCCGCTAGCGATTTCCCCATATTTTTCCACAGGGGCGAACGGGCCTTGAAGCAGCTTCACCTGCACCTCCTCTCCGACTCCACCGGCGAGACCCTGGACATGGTCGCCAAGGCCTGCCTCGCCCAGTTCGACACGGTCGAGGCGCTGCGCCATCTCTGGCCGATGGTCCGGTCGGAGGGCCATCTCGACCGCGTCCTCGACGATGTCGAGAGCCGGCCGGGGCTCGTCCTCTACACCGTGGTCAACCCGACGATCCGCCGCGAGCTCGAGCGCAAATGCCGTCAGCGCAAGATCAACGCGGTCTCGGTGCTCGATCCGGTGATCGACGCGCTGGCCGCGGTCAGCGGCGAGGAGGCGAAGGGCCGTTCCGGCCGCCAGCATGCGCTCGACGCCGCTTATTTCGCCCGGGTCGACGCGATCCAGTTCACCATCGCCCATGACGACGGCGTCGGCGTCGAGAATTGGGAGGAGGCGGACATCGTCCTCGCCGGCGTCTCGCGCAGCTCGAAGACGCCGACCAGCATCTATCTGGCCAATCGCGGCTACAAGGTCGCCAACGTCCCGCTGGTGCCCGAATCGCCGCCGCCGCCAATCCTGTTCGCGCTCAAGCATCCCCTGGTCGTCGGCCTCACCACCAATCCCGAGCGGCTGATCCAGATCCGCCGCAACCGCCTGCTCTCGCTGAACCAGGCGCCCGAGACCGACTATGTCGACACGGAGGCGGTCAATGCCGAGCTCGCCTTCGCCAGGCGGATGTTCGCGGACAATGGCTGGCCGGTGATCGACGTCACCCGCCGCTCGATCGAGGAGACGGCGCTGGCGATCGTGAAATTGTGCGAGGAGCGGCTGGAGAAGGCCGCCGTCGAATGAATCTGCTGCTCGCCTCGCGCAGCGCGACGCGGCGGCGCATGCTCGAGGCGGCCGGCGTGCCGTTCGCGCTCGCGGACGCCGCGCTCGACGAGGAAGCGGCCAAGGCCGGGCTCGCCGCCGCCGGCTTCGAGCCGCGCGACATGGCCGAGATGCTCGCCGAGATGAAGGCGAAGAGCGTCGCCGGCGGCGGTGCGCTGGTGCTCGGCGCCGACCAGGTGCTGGAGCTGGACGACGGCGCCATGCTCAGCAAGGCCGGCTCGCGCGCCGAGGCGCTCGCCCAATTGCGCCGGCTCAGCGGCCGCACCCACCAGCTCCATTCCGCCGCCGTGATCGTCGAGCATGGCCAAAGAATCTGGGGCGGGACCGAAAGCGTCTCGCTCGACGTGCGGCCGCTCGGCGATGCCTTCCTCACCTTCTATCTCGACCATGAATATGAGGCGGTCCGCTGGAACGTCGGCAGCTATCGGGTCGAGGGGATGGGCGCGCAATTGTTCGATGCGATCCGCGGCAGCCATTTCGCCGTGCTCGGCCTGCCGTTGCTGCCTCTGCTTGCTTACCTGCGCAGCCGCGGGCTGCTCGAGAGCTGATGCGCGTCCTCGGCCTCACCGGATCGATCGGCATGGGCAAGTCGGCCGTGGCCAGGATGTTCGCCGAGGAGGGCGTGCCGGTGTTCGACGCCGACGCCGTCGTCCACCGCCTTCAGGGACAGGACGGCGCGCTGGTCGCGGCGATCGAGGCGCAATTCCCGGGCACGACCGGCACTGGCGGCGTCGACCGCACCGCTCTGGCCGAGCAGGTGCTCGCCGAGCCCGCCGCGCTGAAGCGGCTCGAAGCCCTGGTCCACCCGGCGGTGGCGCGCGAGCGGGAGGCCTTCCTCGCGGCGCACCGGGAGGCGCCGGTGGTCGTCCTCGACATTCCTCTGCTGTTCGAGAAAGGCGGCGCGGAGCTGGTCGACAAGGTCGCGGTCGTCTCCGCCGATCCGGAGATCCAGCGGCTGCGCACCCTGGCGCGGGCCGGCATGACGCCGGAGAAGTTCCTGCGCATCCTCGAACATCAAATGCCGGATGCGGAAAAGCGCGCCCGCGCCGACTTCGTCATCCCGACCGATTGTTCCTTCGACGAAACAAGGGCTTCGGTCCGGCGCATCCTCGCTTGCCTAACCGAGTCCGGCGATTCATAGGGGACGAATGCGCGAGATCGTGTTCGACACCGAGACGACGGGGCTCAGCCCGGCCGGCGGCGACCGCATGGTCGAGATCGGCTGCGTCGAGATGTTCAACCGGGTCGAGACCGGCCGCACCTTCCATAGCTACTTCAATCCCGGCCGGCCGATGCCGAGCGAGGCGGAGGCGGTGCACGGCCTGTCCGACCGCTTCCTCGCCGACAAGCCGGGCTTCCACGAGCGCTGCGAGGAATTGCTCGAATTCATCGCCGATTCGCCGATGGTCGCGCACAATGCCTCGTTCGACTTCGGCTTCATCAACCACGAGTTGGGCCAGTGCGGCCATCCGCCGGTCTGCATGTCGCGAATGGTCGATACTCTGGTCCTGGCGCGGCAGAAATTCCCCGGCGCCAAGCACAGCCTGGACGCGCTCTGCACCCGCTTCGGCGTCGACCGCTCGCAGCGGATCAAGCATGGCGCGCTGCTCGACGCGCAATTGCTCGCCCAGGTCTATGTCGAGCTGACCGGCGGCCGGCAGATCGGCCTGACCCTCGTCGCGGAGCTGATCGAGGATGTCGACGCCCTTCCCGCCGTCGCGGCGGACGCGGTCCCGGCGGCGCTCGTCGTCCGCCCGGCGCGGCCGCACGCGCCGAGCGATGACGAGCTGGCGCGGCACGCCGCCTTCCTGGCGCAGATCGCCGACCCGATCTGGAACCGCCTCGCCTCGCGCGGCTGAGCTCCGGGTCCGGTTCGGCCCCGAGTTGCGTTTTTCGCCGTTCATTCTAAGGCCGCGCCGATATCCGCATCGGAGAGCGACATGGACATCCGGGTCTCGGGTCATCAGATCGACACGGGGGAAGCCTTGCGAACCCTAGTCGATTCGCGCCTCCACTTCATCGCCGACAAATATTTTTCGCGCGCCATCTCCGCCCAGGTGACCTTCGGCCGCGGCCCCTACGACCGCAGCTTCACCTGCGACATCGTCGCGCACGTCCCGCAGGGCGTGGTGCTGAAGGGCTCGGCGGGCGCCGACCAGGCGCCGGTCGCCTTCGAGCTCGCCGCCGACCGGATCGAGACCCAGCTCCGCCGCTACAAGCGCAGGCTGAAGGACCGTCACAGCCAGGCGGCGCAGGCCGAGGCCGAGCTGGATGCGGGCTACACGATCTTCGCGCCGCCGCCCGCGGACGAGGAGCCGGTGGACAATCCGCCGATCGTCGCCGAGACCAGGGTGGACATACCGAGCGCCAGCGTCTCCGACGCGGTGATGCTGCTCGATCTCAGGAACACCAACGCCCTGATGTTCCGCAACAGCGGCACCGGCGCCTACAACATGGTCTATCGACGAGGCGACGGCACGATCGGCTGGGTCGAGCCGAAACGCGACTGACCGGCGACTGACTGGCAAGTCCCGCACCGCCCCCTATATCCTCCAAGCTGGGCATCGGCTAAGAAGCCCGATCGGAATTTCCATGAGCGATCTTTCCGCCATCCTCTCGCCCGATGCGATCGACGACGACCTGGTCGCCGCCAACAAGAAGGCACTGATCCAGCAGCTCGCCGCCGCGGCCGGGCGGCTCTGCGGCCTTTCGGCGAAGGACATCGTCGCATCGCTCAACGCGCGCGAGAAGATCGGCTCGACCGGCTTCGGCGCCGGCACCGCGATTCCGCACGGCAAGCTCGAGGGCCTTGACCGCGTGTTCGGCTATTTCGCCCGGCTGACGCAGCCGATCGATTTCCAGGCGATCGACGGCCTGCCGGTTGACCTCGTCTTCCTCCTGCTGTCCCCGCCCGACGCCGGCGCCGATCATCTGAAGGCGCTCGCCACGGTGAGCCGCCTGTTCCGCGACCGCCAGGCGGTCGCCAAGTTGCGCGGCGCGCGGTCGAAGGACGCCCTGTTCGCCTTGCTCGCCGGCGTGGACGCGCGCGA
>JAFAZM010000022.1 GCA_019239785.1 Sphingomonadaceae bacterium | reverse complement strand
GACGTGCTGGCGGCGCCCAACACCTCGCTGACCACGATCAGCGTGACGCCGCTGCCGCAGGGCCAGCAGCAGCAGACCCAGGGCCGGTGAACTCCGGACCGGACAGCGCCGCCGTCACTTCGCTCGATATCCGGGCAGTGATGGCGGCGCTGCCGCATCGTTACCCGATGCTGCTGGTCGACCGCGTCGAGCAGCTGGATCGCGACAAGTCGATCGTCGCGATCAAGGCGGTGACGATCAACGAAGGCTTCTTCCAGGGCCATTTCCCCGGCCGGCCGATCATGCCCGGCGTGCTGATCGTCGAGGCGCTGGCTCAGGCGGCGGGCGTGCTGGCGGTCGAATCGCTCGGCCTCGCCGGGTCCGGCAAGCTGGTCTATTTCATGGCGATCGACGGCGCCAAGTTCAGGAAGCCGGTCGAGCCCGGCGTGCTGCTGCGGCTCGAAGTCGAGTTCATCCAGAAGCGCGCGACCGTCTGCAAGTTCGCCGGCAAGGCCTATGTCGGCGACAAGCTCGCCGCCCAGGCCGACTTCACCGCGATGATTGCGGACCCGCCGGCCGCCTGACTTCGCGCCAGGCGCCGTCCACCCGCTCGACCCCGAAGATCCGCGCGATGTGCGGGCCGTCCAGGCCCTCGGCCGCGATCCGGCCCTTGTCCATGACCAGGATGCGGTCCGCGTAGAGCGCCGCCGCGTCGAGATCGTGGATCGCGACCAGGGCGGCGCGGCCGCCGCGCGAGATCTCCGCGCGGACCAGCGCCATCAGCCTGATCTGCCAGAGCGGATCGAGGTTCGCGGTCGGCTCGTCCAGCAGGAGCAGCTTTGGCCGCGGCGCCAGCGCGCGCGCGATCAGCACGCGGCTGCGCTCGCCGGTCGAGAGCGTGTCGACGCGCCGGTCGAGCAATGACGCCAGCTCCAGGGCCGGAAACGCCGCCTCGCCGCCGCCGAGCGCGATCAGGTCGCGCGCCAGCAACGGCCAGGCGACGTCGCGCGTGGCGGGGAGATAGGTGAGGGCGCCCGGCCGCAGCGCCGGCCCGAGCCGGCGCGGATCCTTGCCGCCGACCGAGACCATGCCCGTCGCCGCGCCGATCCCGGCCAGGGCGTGGAGCAGGCTGGTCTTGCCGCTGCCGTTCGGCCCGACCAGGCAGACCAGCTCGCCCTCGCCGATCTCCAGCGCGACGTCGGACAGGCGGCCGGGGAGGGAGAGGCTGGAAGCGCTGAGGATCATGTGCGCAGCCTCCAGCGCATATGGGCGACCAGCCAGAGGAAGAAGGGGGCGCCGACCAAGGCGGTGACCACGCCGATCGGCAGGGTCCGCCCGAGCGGCGCCAGCCGGGTGACGAGGTCGGCGGCGGTGAGCAGCAGCGCGCCGATCGCCGCCGAGGGCAGGATCGCCCGGCCGGGATGGGCGCGGGTCAGCCGCCGCGCGAAGATCGGCGCGATCAGGCCGATGAAGCCGATCGCGCCGCAGATCGCGACGCAGGCGCCGACGCCGACGGCGGTGAGGCAGACCACCTGCAGCCGCAGCCGGGCGACGTCATGGCCCAGCGACTGCGCGACCTCCTCTCCCAGCGACAGGCGGTCGAGCGCCGGGCCGAGCCGAAGCAGCAGGGCGATGGCGGCCAAGGCGGGCAGGGCCGCGAACGCCGCCTGCTCGAGGCTGCGGTCGATCAGCGAGCCCATCAGCCAGTCATAGGCGTCGTAGAAGGCGAAGGGGGAGGGGGCCAAGGCAAGCGCCAAGGTGGTCAGCGCTCCGGCGAGCGCGCTGATCGCGAGGCCGGCGAGCAGCAGCGTCGCGGTCTCCGCCTTCGGCCCGGCAAGGGCGAGCAACAGGGCGAGGGCGCCGACCGCGCCGAGCACCGAGCCGATGGAGAGCGCGAGCGGCGCCGAGAAGCCGAACAAATAGGCGGTCACCACCGCGCCGAGCGCGGCGCCGCTGGTCGTTCCGGTGAGATCGGGAGAGGCGAGGGGGTTGGCGAACAAAGCCTGCACCGCGGCGCCCGCCGCGCCGAGCGTGGCGCCGTAGGCGAGGGCAAGCAGCGCGCGCGGCAGGCGCAGCTCGACGAGCAGGGCGATGGCCAGATCGCGATCCTGGCCGAACAAGGCGGCGAGCGGGTCGAGCGGCAACAGCACCGAGGCCGCGAAAGCTACGGCCAGCGCCGCGAGGAGCAGGAGGTGGGCGCGCAGGCTCATCGGCCCAACTCGCGGCGCAGGCGATAGATCTCGTCGATCAGCAGCGGCCCCATGCAGGTCCAGAGCCGGCCATCTGTCGGCACGGCCCGCCCGGCCCGCAGCGCGCGGGCGAGCGGATGGGCGAGCCAGCGCTGGCTCGACGAATATTCGCCCTGCCGATAGTCGCTGCGCAGGAGGATCTCCGGCGGGCGGACGAGCAGGGTCTCGAGCGAGACCCGGTCACCCTGCAGAGGTCGCTGGCGCAGGCCGGCGAGGGCCATCCATTGCGCCTCCAGCCCGCCGGCGGCGACGGTGCGGCCGCCGCCGCCGAGCCAGATCGCGTCCAGGCGCGCGGGCGGCGCGCTTTCGATCGCCGCCCGCAGCCGGTTCAGCAGGGCCGTCCCCGCTTCGGGCCGGCCCAGGGCGGCCGCGACCCGGGTGATGCCCTGCACGACGTCGCCGAGGCTCTGCGCGAACGGGAGGTCGAGCGCCGGAATGCCGAGCCGCGCGGCGATGCCGAGCCGGTCGCGGCCGCCGCCGCCGCCCATGGTCAGCACCAGATCCGGCCGCAGCCCGACCACCGAGACCAGGCTGCCGTCGTTGCGCGCGTAAAGCGACGCCCGGTGCCAGAGCGGCGTCTCCGCCTCCTGCTGGGCGAGATGGGTGACCGAGACGATCTGGTCCGGCGCGGCGAGCAGCAGCAGCAATTCGTCGGTGCACAGATTCAACGACGCCACCCGCCGCGGCGCCGCCTCGGCACGCGCCACGGCGAACGCCAGCAAAGCGAGCGCAAGCAGCCTAATGACCGAACGCGACACGAAGACCCGCATAGAGCGTCCGGCCGGGCGTGTGATAGCCGACCACGTCCTGATAATGGGCATCGAGAGCATTTTCGGCCCGGGCATAGAGCTCCAGCTGCGGCAGGATGCGCCAGGCGAGATTGGCCGAGGCGAGCAGATAGTCGCCGAGCGTCACCGTCGCGGCCGGGAAAAGGTCGAAATCCTGGTCCAGCCTTTTGCCGACATAGGCCAGGCTCGCCCCCCAGCGCAGCCGGCCGGCCGCGCCGAAGGCAGTGAGATTGAAGCTGTTGCGCGGGCGGCGCACCTCGCGGGTCCGCGGTCCGCCGGCGATGGTCTGCTGGTCGGCGTCGAGCCAGGTGTAGTTCAGCGAGAGGTTGAAGCCCGGCCCCTGCCGCCAGGCCGCGCTGAGCTCGACGCCGTCGCGCCGGCTGGTGCCGGCGGCATTGGCGGTGCCGGAGAGGAAGGTCGCCGGATCGAACGTGTCGACGATCTCGTCGTGCAGCCGGGCCGAGAACCAGGTCGCCTCCAGGCTGAAACGCGCGTCGCGCCAGCCGATCCCCGCCTCCCAGCCGCGCGAGCGCTCCGGCTTCAGCGCCGGATTGCCGACGAACGAGCCCGGGAAGAAGCCGTAGAGATCGTAGAAGGTCGGCTGGGCGATGCCCTGGCCGTAAGCCGCGTGCAGGCTGACGCTCCGGACCGGCCGGACCCGCAGCGAGCCCCGGAAGGTGGTCGCATCGGCGAAGGCGCTGAAGCTGTCGTGGCGCAAGGCGAGGTCGGTGACGATCGCCGGGCTCCATTCCGCCCGCCACTCGCCGGCGATGGCGGTGAGCCTGCGGGAGCGGTCCTGGTCGGTGCCCCCGAAATACTGGGTGTCGCGGGCGTGGAAATTCTCGTCCTCATGCTCGACCGCGGCGGTGATCCGGTGCCCGTCGAGCTGTCGGGAAAGCTGCGCGTCGAAGCTCAGCCTATTGCCGAGCGTGCTGTTCAGCGGCGCTCCGGGGAGCCGGTTGCGGTTGGTGCTGTCGAGATAGGCGGCGCCGGCCTGGAGCGTCCAGCCGCCCCAATGCCCCTCGGCCCAGCCGCGGACTGCGCCGATCCGGTTCCTGGTCTCGTCCAGCGTATCGGCGCGCAGGAAGGTGATTGGATCGAAGCCGTCATATTGGCTGGTCCCCTGGATCCAGTGGCCGACGATGCCCAGGGTGACGGCGTCGCTCGGCTGCGCTTCGAGCTTCAGGCTCGCGGCCAGATTGTCGAAGCCGTCGCGGTCGCCGCCGACGCCGCCGAAGGAGTCGATGCCGTCGCTGCGCAGCCATCCGGCCGACGCCACGACGCCGAGATCGCCTGCGCGCACCGCATAGCGGCCGGAGAGGCGGGCGCTGTCCAGGCTGCCATATTCCGCAAGGCCTTCGAAGCCGGCCGCCCGCAGTGGATCGGGAGTTTCGGCGGCGATCACGCCGCCCAACGCCTCGCTGCCCCAGAGCGCCGATTGCGGGCCGCGGACGATCTCCAGCCGCGACAGGCTGTCCGAGGTCAGCAGTTCGAACCGCGCCTCGTTGCCCGCCGCCGGATCGTTGAAGCGGATGCCGTCGACGAAGACCAGGCTGTGATTGGCCTCGGCGCCGCGGATGCGGACCTGGGTCTGGGTGCCGCGCGGGCCGGAGGTGGCGACCGAAACGCCGGGCGCCAGCCGCAGCAGATCGGGAAGGGCGGGGAGGGAGAGGTCCTCGAGCGCGTCCTGGTCGAAAGTGGTGACCGAAGCCGCCGAATCCCCGGCCGCGACCGGGGCGCGCGAGGCGGTGACGACGATCGCCCGATCGTCGGCGGCCTGGCCCGACAGAGCGGAGAGAAAAAGCAAGATGTTCATTCTATCCTCCTGAAACGACATAGTTACATGTCGCCTCGGAGGAGCCGCGCGCTTGGGACGCCCAGCGCCACGCACCGCAGGCTGATCCCGGCCGGGTGCGGACGACGGCGGAGGCAGGTCTCCTGACTCGCGGGTCGCTGCGCTGATCCCCTCTTGGTGGGGAGGCGCTCTCCGCTTACAGTTGCGGGCACAGCGCCGGATTTTCACCGGCTTCCCATTTTCACCGCCGTATGACGGGCGGCACCTTCGCTGCTCGGGGCTTATTGCGGCGCAGCATGGCTTGTCAATCTCGGCCTCAGCCGCTAGATGCCCGTCTCCTTTCCCGTCTGGCTGGTCGGAAACCAGCCGAAATCACGGAAGATCAATGACATGAAGACCGATATCCACCCCGATTACCACCTAATCAAGGTGCAGATGACCGACGGCACCGTGTTCGAGACCCGCTCCACTTGGGGCAAGGAAGGCGACACGCTGCAGCTCGACATCGACCCGAAGTCGCACCCGGCCTGGACCGGCGGCAACCAGAAGCTGCTCGACACGGGCGGCCAGGTCGCGCGCTTCAACAAGCGCTTCGGCGGCCTCACCCTCGGCAAGAAGTAAGCCGCGCATGGGGGTGGCGCCGGTCCTGGAGACGGCGCGCCTCACCCTGCGTCCGTACCGCGCCGGCGATGCCGACGCGGTGGCGGCGATGATGGGCGACGACGAGGTGATGCGTCACCTCGGCGGCCGCGGCATCGGCCGCGAGGAGGCCTGGCGCAAATTGCTCTGCTGCCATGCCGGCTGGTCGCTGTTCGGCTACGGCTATTGGGCCGTGGAGCGGCGCAGCGACGGGGTCATGATCGGCCAGGCGGGCTTCGCCGACTTCCAGCGCGAGATGAATCCGTCGATCTCGGGGCTACCCG
>JAFAZM010000334.1 GCA_019239785.1 Sphingomonadaceae bacterium | reverse complement strand
GCGCCGAGCCGGCCGAAGGCGAAATCGAGCGACGCGATCGCCGCCTCCTTCGCATAGCCCTGCCCCCAGGCATCCTCGCGCAGCCGCCAGCCGATTTCCTGCAGGCCCTCGATCGGGCTGCCCGGCGTGTCGGCGAGCTTGATCCCGCAAAAGCCGAGCAGGGCGCCGTCGGCCTTGCGCTCGACCACCCAGAAGGTGAACCCCCGTTCCTCCTGCCAGCGCATGCAGCGGGCGATCCCGTCATAGCGCTCCGGCCCCGCCTTCACCCCGCCGAGCCAGCGCATCACCGCCGGCGTGTTGGTATGTTCGAGGAATGGCTCGACGTCCGCTTCGGTCCAGTTGCGCAGAAGCAGCCGCTCGGTCTCGATCATCAATGCGGCCACATCGAATGGAAGTTGATGATCGGCAGGATCGAAGCATGGTCGTCGCTCCAGCCCGCGAAGCCCGGCCGCGGGCTGAGCGGCTCCCAATTGACGCCGTCGTCGCCGCTCGCGGCCTTCAGCCGGTCGAGCGTCGCCGGGTTGCGCGAGAGCGCGATCCAGACCGAGATGGTGGCGTTCATCGCCTCCTCCTGCTCGGTCGGCACATATTGCAGGATCTCCGCATTCCAGCCTTCGCGCGCGGCGAGGTCGGCGACCACCGGCTGCAGGTCGAGATAGCGGTTCGAGATGTGGAAGAGGACGATACCGTTCGGCTGCACCGCGCGGCCGTAGACGCGCAGGGCCTCTCGGGTGAGCAGGTGCATCGGCACCGCGTCGGAGGAGAAGGCGTCGACGGCGAGGATGTCGATCGAATTTGCCGGCTGCCGGGCCAGGCTCAGCCTCGCGTCGCCGAGCACGATCCGCACCTGCGGCGCGCAGCGCGAGAGGAAGCTGAACCGGGTCCGCGCGACCTGGACCATCGCCGGGTCGATCTCGAAGAAGGTCCAGGCCTGGTTCGGCCGCGCGTAGCAGGAGAGCGTGCCGCTGCCGAGGCCGACCACGCCGATCCGCGGATGCGGACCGAACAGGGCGTCGGCATTGCCCATCGCCAGGCCGACGCCGGAGCGGCGGGCATAATAGGTCGTCGGCAGCGTCTCGAGGCCGGGCAGCAGATTCTGCCGGCCGTGCAGGGTGGTGCCGTGGGTCAGCGAGCGGAACAGCACCTGCCCATGGTCGTCGGTCATCTCGCTGACCTCGTAGATGCCGAAATAGGAGCGGGTCCGCGTTCCCTCATAGCTGTGATAGAGCGTCGCCCAGCCGCCGTAGATCAGCATCAAGGCGGCGAGGCTGGCGACGAACGGCCAGCGCCGGCCGAGGCAGGCGAGCGCGAGCAGGGAGACCAGGATCGAGCCGACGACCATGCCGATATTGCCGTCGCCGAACAGCCGCGCGAGCATGCCGGCCGCGGTCGAGAAGGAGAGGATGAAGGCGAAAGCGGGGATCGTCCAGGACAGGGTCCGCTTCAGCCCCGGCGACCAGGGGATCAATTCATATTGCGGGACGAGCAGCGCCGCGGCCAGGATCAGGATCGGGTGCTCATAGGCCCAGTCGAACAGCAAGGGCGCGACGATCGCGCAGAAGAAGCCGCCGAGCGCGCCGCCGACCGACATCGCCAGATAGAAACGGGTGAGATGGCTGACCGCCGGCCGCAGCCGGAACAGCTCCGAATGGAGCGCCACCGCGACCACGAAGAGCAGCAGCAGCCCCGCCGTCGCCGAGAAGAGCGGATTGTTCATGCCGTTGTTGAAGGCGAGGCCGCCGGCGATCAGAATCAGCAAGGGGGTGACGATGGTGAGGAAATTGGCGGTGCCGCGGCGGGCGGCGAAGGCGATCACGAAGCTCAGCAGATAGAGGCCGAGCGGCAGCACCCAGAGCAAGGGTATCGCGACGATATCGGTGGTGAGGTGGGTCGTCGTCGACAGCATAAGCCCCGACGGGATGGTCGCGAGGATCACCCAGTGCAGCATCTGCCGCATGGTCGGCGCCGGCCCGGCCTCCTCGGGCGCCGCCTCCACCGCCTTGGCCGGCACGGTCAGCGCGCAGGCGGCGACGAGCAGGACGAGGAAGGCGTAGAGCGCGGTCCAGAGCCAGGATTGCTCCGCCAGCCCCATCGTCGGCTCGACGATCAGCGGGTAGGAAAGCAGGCCGGCGAAGCTGCCGAGATTGGAGGCGGCGTAGAGCGTGTAGGGCTCGCCGCGGCTCGTCTCCAGCGCGTACCAGCGCTGCATCAAGGGCGCCTGGCTCGAGACGATGAAGAAGAGCGGGCCGATCGAGCTGATCAGGAAGAGCGGCACCCAGAGCGCCGGCTCCATGTCCGGCGCCGGACTCATCGCATTGAGGCCGAGCGGCAGCCAGAAGGCGGCGAGGCCGAGCAGGACGATGTGGGTGCCGACCTGGAGCCGCGGCTTCAGCCGCGACAGCCAATGGGCGTAGGCATAGCCGCCGAGCAGCAGCAGCTGGTAGACCAGCATCGCGCTGTTCCAGATCGACGGCGAGCCGCCGACCCGCGGCAGCGCCATCCGCGCCACCATCGGCTGGGTGAGGAAGAGAAGGAAGGAGCCGGTGACGATCGTCAGGATGAAAAGCGGACGCGCGAATCTCTCATGCACGCGGGAGCCGGCGGCGACGTCACTCTGCACTGTCATTCCCCTCACTCCGATTGCAGCGCGGCCGCGGCACGGACCAGTTGGTCGATCGTCTCGTCGATATGCGCAAGATGGGTCCGGAAGGACAAGATGGCACAGCGCAGCCAGGGCGCGCCGTCGAGCCGGGTTCCGCTGAGGAACACCCTGCCCTCCTGCTGCACATGGCGCAGCAGGCGGTCGTTGAAATCGTCGACGTCGCCGGCGGCGGGCCGGCAGCGGAAGGCCACCACGGAAAGGTCCGGCGCGGGCCCTACCTCCCAGCCCGGCAGCGCGGCGAGGCGGGCATGGAAATAGCGGGCGAGCAGGATCTTCTCGGACTGGGCGGCGCGGAACGCTGCGACGCCGGCGAGCTGCAGCGGCAGCCAGAGGCGCAAGGCGCGGAAATGCCGGGTCAGCTCCGGCGAAAGGTCGGCCGGCGACGGGCCGACCGCGCTCTCGCCGAGCGGCTGGATATAGTCGGCGCTCGCGCTGAAGGCGTCGAACAATTTCTGCCCGTCGCGCGCGAGCACGGCGCCGGTGCCGTAGGGCAGGAACAGGGTCTTGTGCGGATCGAGCGCGGCCGTGTCCGCCTGCTCGATGCCGCCGAGGATCGCGCGCCCCTCCGGGCAGAGCATGAACAGGCCGCCATAGGCGCCGTCGACATGGAACCAGGCGCCGTGGCGCGCCGCGAGCGCGGCGATCTCGGCCAGCGGATCGACCGCGCCGGTATCGACCGTCCCCGCCGAGGCAAGGATCAGCCAGGGCCGGACGCCCTGGGCCGCGTCCCGTTCCAGGGCCTCGGCCAGCGCGTCGGCGCGCATCCGGTGGCGGTCGTCGGTCGGGATCAACCGCCGCGGCGCGCGGGCGCGGCCGGCGATGCGGAGCGCCTTGTCGATGCAATGGTGCGCGGTTCGGCTCAGATAGACGGCGCCGCCGCCGTCGGGATCGCGCGCCTCCCGCGCGGTGACGATCGCGGTGAGGTTGGCGAGGCTGCCGCCCGAGGTCAGCGTGCCGGCGGCGCTCTCGGGAAAGCCGATCGCCCGCGCCAGCCAGGCCACGGTCGCATTCTCCAGCCGCGCGGCGCCCGGCGCGGCCGAGGCGAAGCCCGAATATTTGTTCGAGGCGGCGGCGAGGAAGTCGCCGATCGCCGAATGGAACAGGCCTCCGCCCGGAATATAGCCCATGAAGCGAGGCGAGGCGGTGGTGATGCCGGGCCGTACGACGCTGCGGTCGAGATAAGAGAGCACGTCCTCCGGATCGCGGGGCTGCTCGGCGATGTCCGGCTCGAGCGGCGATGCGAAGACCTCGTCCCAAGAGCGGTTGGCAGGCCCGTCCTCCAGCTCCTCCAGGAACCCGCGCACATGGGAAGCTGCCAGGGCCAGCAATTCCTCGCGCGCTTCGGAATCGGGTTCGAGCGGCGCCGCATCCGGCGCCAGCGCCTCGATCTCCCTGCGCAGGACGTCGAGCATCAGCGGCCGAGCAGGCGGGCCGCGACCGGCGCGTGATAGGTGAGCACGCCCGAGCAGCCGGCCCGCTTGAACGCCATCAGCGTCTCGAGGACCAGGGCGTCCCTGTCCCCCGCGCCGGCCGCGGCGGCGGCCTCGATCATCGCATATTCGCCGGATACCTGGTAAGCGAAGACCGGGACCTCGAACCGTTCCTTCACCCGGCGGATGATGTCGAGATAGGGCAGGCCGGGCTTCACCATCACCGTGTCGGCGCCCTCTTCGAGGTCCAGCGTGACCTCGCGCAGCGCCTCCTCGGCGTTTGCCGGATCCATCTGATAGGATCTCTTGTCGCCCTTCAGCAGGCCGCGCGAGCCGACGGCGTCCCGGAACGGCCCGTAGAAGGCGGAGGCATATTTGGCGGCATAGGCCATGATCTGGACGTTGGCATGGCCGGCGCCCTCCAGCGCGGCGCGGATCGCGCCGACGCGGCCGTCCATCATGTCGGACGGCGCGATGATGTCGGCGCCCGCCTCGGCCTGGACCAGAGCCTGGTCGACCAGGATCGACTTGGTGACGTCGTTGAGGACGTAGCCCGCATCGTCGACGATGCCGTCATGGCCGTGCGCGGTATAGGGATCGAGCGCGACGTCGGTGAGCACGCCGACCTCCGGCGCCGCATCCTTCAGCGCCTTGACCGCGCGGCAGATCAGATTGTCCGGGTTCAGCGCCTCGCGCGCATCTTCGGTGCGCAGGCCGGACGGCGTGTTCGGGAAGAGCGCGAGACAGGGAATGCCGAGCGCGCGCGCCGCCTTCGCCTGCGCGCCGACCCGGTCGATCGACCAGCGCGAGACGCCGGGCAGCGTCCCGATCGGCTCCTCCACCCCCTCCCCTTCGGTGACGAAGAGGGGCCAGATCAGGTCCGACGGAGTCAGCACGGTCTCGGCGACCAGCGCCCGGCTCCAGGCCGAAAAGCGGGTGCGGCGCAGGCGAAGTGCGGGGAAGGCGGCGGCGGACATCTCGCCGCAGGGCTTAGCGCTCTCCTCCCCGCCTGCAAAGCGGCGAAAGGGCGGTGCGATTTCACCGCTCCGCTTTGTTGATACGCCGCCGAAATGGTGGCATTCTCCCTTGGCCGAACAAGATTCGGCTCTGGGGGAGCGAAATCCTCGAGTCCTTCACCCTTGAAATGAAAGGACGATCGATGATGAGCAGGAAATTCCTATTTGCGTGCCTCTTGGCGATCCTCGGCGGGCTCGGCACGTCGCCGGCGCAGGCAGCGGTGCCGAATCCGGTCCTCTACCTGACGACCATGGAATATTACACGGTGAACGGCCAGAATTTCGTCCGCTACCGGTACGACGTGCTGAACCGCTCGGCTTATGGCGCGGACATGTTCGCGGCGGCGCCGGCGCTGCCGCCCTGCGGGAACAACCACAACGCCTCGCGGACCTGGGTCGACTTCTTCGACCAAGGCGGCCACCGGCTCTACGGCTTCTGCGCGCTGGGCAGCCCCAACGATCTCGGCCAGATCTGGTTCTCGGTGCCCGAGGGGCAGGTGCCGCCCAGCTATATCTATATCGAGCTCAACGATCGGCAGACCAACACCAAATACCGGTCCAACCTCGCCGAAACGGTGATGTGAGGTTCCGCTAGGGAACCCTTTCGCTCATCCTGAGTAGCCGGTGAGCTCGTCGAACCGGCGTATCGAAGGACGTAGCCTATCCGGGCCGTCCTTCGATACGGGACTTCGCCAAGCTCAGCCCCTACTCAGGATGAGCGGGCCTGCTCAATGCGCGCTGTTTAGCCGGCGGGATTGATCCGGCCGCCGGGCTCGGCATCGGCCTCGGCCTCCTCGCGCAATTCGTCCGCCGCCGGCGGGATCTGCATCCGTGCCTTGCGCCAGCCACCGTGGAGGTAGAAGCCGATCGCCATCGCCATGTTGGCGAAGGAGCTGGCGGGGAAGCTGTACCAGAGCGCGTCCGCGCCGAGCCAATCATAGGCGCCGAGCGCGAAGCCGAGCCGCACCGGATAGAGGCCGATGGCGAGGATCACGAGCGGGCCGAGCACCGCGCCGTTCGCGCGGACGGTGCCGAAGAGCACCATCGTCACCCCGAACAGGAGGAAGCTCCAGGTGCCGATCAGCTGGATATGCTGCGCGATCGGCAGGGCCCTGCTCTGGCCGCCGAGGAACAAGGCCAGAGCCGGCCGGTCGGCGACGGCGAGCAAAGCCACCAGCAAGCCGGTGATGATCAGGTTGAAGACGATGCCGCTGCGCGTGATCGCGCTGACCCGCTCCCATTTGCCGGCGCCAATATTCTGCGCGGACATCGCGCTCGCCGCGGCGCTCAGCGCCATCGCCGGCATCTGGAGATAGGTCCAGAGCTGCATCGCGACGCCGAAGGCGGCGGTCGTGTCGACGCCCTCGCGGTTGACCAGGCCCATCGTCGCCAGCGCCGAGGAGGAGATGACGATCATCTGCAGGCCCATCGGAAAGCCTTTCTTCACGATCGTCTTGAGGATCGCTGGATCGGGCTTCAGGTAGCGCAGCTCGCGGCCGCGCAGGCGCAGCGGCAGGTCGCGGTTGTAGATGTAGAGGAGCAGGCCGATCAGCCCGACATAATTGGCGATCACCGTCGCCGTCGCCGAGCCGGCAATGCCGAGCCGCGGCGCCGGGCCGAGGCCTAGGATGAAGACCGGGTTGAGGCCGGCGTCGAGCACCACGGCGACGAGCATGAACCAGAGCGGGGTCAGCGCATCGCCCGAGCCGCGCAGGCCCATCATCAGCACGATGATGATCAGGATCGCGGGCATGGCGAGGAAGATCACGCGCAGATAGGCAAGCGCGAGCGGCATCGCCGTGGCCGGCATCCCCAGCAGGTGCAGCAGGTCCGGGGCGAAGATCCAGCCGAAGAGCCCGATCGCGGCCGCGACCGGCATGAAGCTGCCGATCGCGGTGCCGACCACGCGGCGCGCGCCGTCGAGGTCGCGGCGGCCGAAGCTCTGTCCGATCAGGATCGTCGCGGCCATGCCGAAGCCGAACACGAACGCCATCAGCAGGAACATGACCAGATTGGCGTTGGAGGTGGACGCCAGCGCATCCTCCCCAAGGAAGCGGCCGACCCAGATCGCGTTGACCGACCCGTTCAGCGACTGGATGATCGAGGAGAAGAGGGTCGGCAGCGCGAAGGCGAGCAGGGTCTTGCCGATCGGCCCCTGGGTCAGGTCCTTCTGACCGGGCCGCGCCGCCATCAGCCCAGCCTCGCCAGTGCGGCGCGGTACTTCTCCGCCTCGGAGGCGCGCTCGTCATGGTCCGCCCGCGCCTTCTCCACCGCTTCCGGCTTGGCGCGCTCGACGAAGCTCGGATTGGCGAGCCGCGTGGCGAGCGAGTCGCGGTCCTTCTCCGCGGCCTCGGCCGCCTTGGCGAGGCGCGCCTTCTCCGCCGCGACGTCGATCACCCCTTCGAGCGGCAGGAAGAAGGTCGCCTCGTCGATGACGAGCTGGGCCGCGCTCCCGCTCGGCATGCCGTCGCCGATCGTCTCGATCCGCGCGAGGCGCTGGATCGCAGCGACATTGCGGTCGAGCCGCGCCTGCGTCGCCGCATTCGCGTCCTCGACGCGCAACGCCAGCTTCGCGCCGGGCGGCACCGACAGCTCCGAGCGCGCGGTGCGGATGCCGCTCACCAGCCGGATCAGCCAGTCGATCTCCGGCCCCGCCTCCGGATCGAGCGCGCGCGCATCGGGCATCGGCCAACGGGCGAGGATCAGCGGGTTGGACCGCTCACCCATCGCGTTCCAGAGTTCCTCGGTGACGAAGGGCATGAACGGGTGGAGCATGACCAATATCTGGTCGAGCACCCAAGCCGCGACCTCGCGGGTCTCGGCAAGCCCCTCCCCTTCAGGGGAGGGGTTGAGGATCGGCTTGATCAGCTCCAGATACCAGTCGCAGAAAGTGCCCCAGGTGAACTGGTAGATGACATTGGCGCTCTCGTCGTAGCGCAATTCGGCCAGCGCGAGGTCGAGCGCCTGCACCGTCTTCACCGTCTCGCTGACGATCCAGCGATTGACCGGCAAGCTTGCCGCGGGCGGCTCGATCGTGCGGGACGCACCGATCCCATTGGCCTGGCAGAAGCGCGCGGCGTTCCAGAGCTTGGTCGCGAAATTGCGGTAGCCCTCGACGCGCTTCTCATCGAGCTTGATGTCGCGGCCCTGGCTCTCCATCGAGGCCATCGTGAAGCGCACCGCATCGGCGCCGTAGCGCTCGACCAGGCCGAGCGGATCGACGGTGTTGCCCTTCGACTTGGACATCTTCCGGCCCTGCGCATCGCGGACCAGGCCGTGCAGGTAGAGCGTCTTCCACGGCCGCTCCTTCATGAACTGAAAGCCCATCATCGCCATCCGGGCATCCCAGAAGAAGATGATGTCGAAGCCGGAGATCAGGACGTCGTTCGGATAGTGCCGGCGCAGGGTCTCGGTCTGCTCGGGCCAGCCCAGGGTCGCGAACGGCCAAAGCGCCGAGGAGAACCAGGTGTCGAGCACGTCGGGATCGCGGCGGAGCGCGACACCCTCCCCCGCCTGCGCCTGCGCGCCTTCCTCGCTCTCGGCGACGTAGACATTGCCGGCCTCGTCGTACCAGGCCGGGATCTGGTGCCCCCACCAGAGCTGGCGCGAGACGCACCAGGGCTGGATGTTCTCCAGCCAGTTGAACCAGGTCTTCTTCCAGGTCTCGGGCACCACGCCAATCTCGCCTGAGCGCACCGCTTCGATCGCCGGCTTCGCAAGCGTGGCGGCGTCGACATACCATTGGTCGGTCAGCCAGGGTTCGATGACCACGCCGGAGCGGTCGCCGAACGGAGTCGCGATCATCCGGTCCTCGATCTTTTCGAGCAGCCCGGCTTCGTCGATCAGCTCGACCACGCGCGTGCGGGCGTCGAACCGGTCCATGCCGATCAGCTCGTCCGGGATCAGCCCGTCGGCGGTCTGCGCCACCCTCGCCTGGGCATCGAGCATGTTGAGCATCTCAGCCGCCTTGAAGCCGGCGCGCTTCCCAACCTCGAAATCGTTGAAGTCGTGGCCGGGCGTGATCTTCACCGCGCCCGAGCCGAGCTCCGGATCGGCATGCTCGTCGGTGACGATCGGCACCAGCCGCCCGGTGATCGGCAGCCGGACCTTTTTGCCGACCAGCTCGCGATAGCGCCCGTCCTTCGGATGCACCGCCACCGCCATGTCGGCGAGCATCGTCTCCGGGCGGGTGGTGGCGACCGAGATCGAGCCGCTGCCATCCTCGAGCGGATATTTGAAATGCCAGAACTTGCCCGCGACCTCGGTCGTCTCGACCTCGAGGTCGGAGATCGCGGTGCCGAGGCCCGGATCCCAGTTCACCAGGCGCTTGTCGCGATAGATCAGCCCCTCGCGGTGCAGGTCGACGAACGTCTTGAGCACCGCCTTCGAGAAGCCGGGATCCATGGTGAAGCGCTCGTTCGCCCAGTCGCAGCTGGCGCCGAGCCGGCGCAGCTGGCGGGTGATCGCGCCGCCGCTCTCCGCCTTCCACTCCCAGACCTTGGCGACGAACTCGTCCCGGCTGAAATCGGTGCGCTTCTGCTGGCGCTCGTTCAGCTGCCGCTCGACCACCATCTGGGTGGCGATCCCGGCATGGTCGGTGCCGACCACCCAGAGTGCGTCCTTGCCCTGCAGCCGCGCATGGCGGGTGAGCACGTCCTGCAAGGTGATGTCGAGCGCATGGCCGATATGGAGCGAGCCGGTGACGTTGGGCGGCGGCATCACGATCGTCCACGGCTCCGCCTCCGGCCGCACCGGCCGGAACAGCCCCTCCCCTTCCCAGCGCGCATACCAGCGCGCCTCGATCTCGGCCGAGTCGAAGGTCTTGGGCAGCTCGGTCATGCAGGCGCTTTAGCGCGCCACGGCGTCTCCGCCACCCCTTCTCAGCCACTGGTCGAGCCAGCGGTCGACCTCGCGATACCATTGGATCGAGTCGAGCGGCTTCAG